>MGYU01000054.1 GCA_001801885.1 Gammaproteobacteria bacterium RIFCSPLOWO2_12_47_11 | reverse complement strand
ATAGCTTTTCTACTTCTGCATAGTCGCCCGCTGCAAAGGCATCATAAAAAGCCTGGTTAACTTCCAGCACATCATTGGTTGTTATATTCATCTTGATACAATAAAGGGGTCTCGCCCATAAGTCGTCACTCCGTCTATGGACGACCCCTTTTTTATAGGGCAGTTCAGGGCCCAGACCAGGACATGACTGGCTTTGCCCCTGCTATGACACTGATAACGGCTTAAAAGAATTCCGGAATAAATGTCTGATCGGACATGGGGGGACGCACATAACCTCCCTCCTCCTGGCGTTTCGGCAGTTCGACGGGTTCCGGAGACAAATCCTCATAATCAATCATACTCAGCAGATGATTGATGACATTCAGACGTGCACGTTTTTTTACGTTCCCATCGACGACATACCAGGGGGCCTGTTTGATATCGGTATGTGCAAACATCTCGTCCTTGGCCTTGGAGTATTCAATCCACTTTGAACGGGATTTCAAGTCCATGGGGCTCAATTTCCAGTGTTTTGTCGGATGGTATATACGGCCCTGAAAGCGGCGCTCCTGCTCCTCATCGCTGACTGAAAACCAGTATTTGATCAGGATGATGCCGGAACGAACCAGCATACGTTCGAATTCGGGACAGGAACGCAAAAACTCGCGGTATTCTTCGTCAGTACAAAAACCCATAACCCGTTCGACCCCGGCACGGTTGTACCAACTGCGATCAAACAACACCATTTCTCCTGCTGCCGGCAGGTGCTGGATATAGCGCTGGAAATACCACTGCGTCCTTTCACGCTCGGTCGGGGCAGGCAAGGCAACGACCCGGCAGATCCGGGGACTCAGGCTTTGCGTAATGCGTTTGATTGCGCCGCCTTTCCCCGCTGCATCCCGGCCTTCAAAGAGAACCACAACCTTGAGGCCCATATGTTTGATCCATTCCTGCAATTTGACCAGCTCGATCTGGAGCCGGGCGATCTCTTTTTCATAAAGCTTGTTCTTGATCTTTTTACGCTCAACTTTTTCCGTCTCGATTTCGACATGCTGCGTGGCAGTCTGGACGGAAGATTCAGTCCCATTGCCGGAAGACTTGGATTTTTTTTGTTTTTTGGATTTTTTCTCTGCCATGGCCTGGTTCTCCTTCAGAGAGTTGTTTATTCATAGGCTAGCCCCTCTTTAATATTAGTCGTTAAAATCAGAGAATCCACCCGCGCTGACCGTTTTTTTGACATCCGGGGTCAGGGTAGCTCCTTCGCATGTCTCCCGATGTCCCCGGCAACTGTTCCGGACATTGCTCCCGGTCTCCGTTCAGCTTTGGCGTCCTGACTCGACTCTATGGCGGCCGTCCCTGTATATCATCCTGGATTTTTAATTAATAATATGTCTCTTTTTGCAGGAGGTGTGAGACAAGATGAAACCATTTACAGTTGTGGCTATTGTTGTATTTATATTGGTCAGCCTTCTTCATCTATTACGCTATTTTCTGGGTTGGGAAGTCATGGTTAACACTGTGACCATACCGATGTGGATCAGCCTGCCTGGGTTTGTTATCGCGGGGGGTCTGGCCTTCATGCTTTGGCGTGAAATGAAATAGACCCATCGGGTCAGAATGGAATGTACGGGAAGTCAATTAAAAAGAGGATCAGTTAATAATCCTCCATCTACCATCATCCTGGAGGCAGGCGGTCCCATAGGACATCTCTTCTTTACCATCGACCAGAATATTTTTCGTATATTCCCTGCAATATGCTGTTTCTTCCCGGTTTGCAGAATACGAGGGTTGTTCCGGTGGTGCTGCTGTTGGTGGTAATTGAGCAGGGACCGCATAGACCGGCGCTGGCGCATAATAAGGATGGCCGTATGAATAAAGCGGGAAGACAAAGCCCAGCCCGATACTGAAACTGTTACCATAGTGATGGCCGTGGCCGTGCCTGTGATAACGCCCGCCCGCGTAAGAATCGGGCGGCATGAGTATAACTGTGGCCAGGATAGCCAGAGCAAAGATGACATACATTCTGTTTCTCATACTCAAACCTTCCGCTAACAACCATAAATACAACAAAAGTATAGTGTATTTCCTGTTTTATCACTATAAATTCAAGGGTAAGTAACTAAAGAAATCTGTGTCATATAAAGAGATTTTCAGTAAATTCAGGCCCCTTTTTTGCCAGAATAAGAATTACTTTATATTGTAACCACACTATTTTTTATTTTTTTCAACTACATGTAAATGTTTTTTCCCTCAAAGCTCAAAGCTGCATCCTTGCCAGGACGGGATAATTTGGTTTTATGATCTATATCAATTAACCGGAATTAGCACTTCATATAATTTATTTAAGGATACTATCTACAATGATACTGAATTTGGAGGGAGAGCATTATGGCAAACACAAACAAGAAAGCAGTAACCAAATCCGGACCGTCAAAAACATCTGCAACCTGGCCTTCCATGTACGAAGAATTCGACAGGTTAATCCATAGCTATTTTAACCGTAACTGGCCACGTTTATTCTGGCCTGAAAATAACAGGTTAAATGACCTTTGGGGCACTTTTGAGATGCATTCACCGAGTATGGACATCATAGACAGGGATAATGAAGTCGTCGTAAAGGTTGAGCTGCCCGGTGTCGAAAAAAAGGACCTGGACGTCTCTATCTCAAATGATACTTTGACAATCAAAGGGACTTCCGGCAAGGAACATACTGAAGAAAAAGGCGATTATTACCGGTCTGAAATCAGGAAAGGGACAATCGCCAGAACGGTCACTCTGCCGCCGGGTGTAGACAGTTCAAAAGCCGATGCAAAATTCAAGGATGGAATTCTGGAACTGACTTTACCGAAAATGACCTCATCAACACGGAAGACAGTCAAAATAACCTGACCATTATTCCGGATTCCGGATTGGAAATTAGCAAAAAACGCCGGGGTTTACAGTTTACCCCGGCCCATGATTATTACGGTGGTTCCTGAAAATGATCCGTAAACTGAAAGACGGCAGTTACCGTCTCTATTCAGGCAAGATAAATCCCAGGACCGGCATGCGGCGTAACCTGGGTACTTTCAAAACTCGTGAAGAAGCTGTACAGCATGAACGGGAAATACAGTATTTCAAACGACTGAAACATCCATGAAATATTTTTGCACATAATATGGGAGTCAGTGTTGAATCATGGAATTACCAGGTCAGGCCGCCCGGTCAATGCCGGACAATCCTTGCCATGCGGAGCAAGTCTTTATTCGATTTTTATCAGTATGTTTTTTTAATCTGCTGTATTACTAAAGTAATTCTATTCTGTTACCTCCACCTTCTTTTGCCTTGTTCAGTGCCTTTTCGGCCAGATTGATTATATTCCGGATATCAGTCTTGTCTTCCGGTTCCGGTTTGAAGGATGTCATACCGATGCTGACAGTGATCCGCGCGGATTCGCCCTTATCTTCATATACCCTGCCTTCGACAAGTCCTCTCAATCGTTTTGACAGTAGCATTGCAGCATTTTTATCTGTTTCCGGCAGAAGGCAAATAAATTTGTTGCTTTCATAACGCGCCAGGATATCCGTAATCCTCAAGTGTTCCTTGATAAGTTCGGCAATGTCCTGCAGGATTTCATCGCCAAACTGAAAGCCGTATTTTTTATTGATGTTTCTGAAGTTATCTATATCCAGAATCAGGCATCCAAGGTCTCTTTCGTAACGTTTTGCCCTGCTCAATTCTGTTCGAAGCAAGGTATTAAAGTGGTTTCTGTTGAATACCTGGGTTAATGCATCCGTGGTTGTCATCACTTCCAGCTTGCCATAGATCTCATCAAGTTCTTTTTTGAGTTTCCTGACAATAAAATAGATGCCAAATAAAATAACAAACATGACTAAAATGCCACTCATGGCCAATATGTCATGTTCAATCAGAGGCTTGTTGGATATGATCAAACCCATTAACACGCAAAAAACAACTATCAGGATAAAAATGACGGTTAATAGTGCGGTGTGTATGCCGGATCTTCGTATTCCAGATGGTTGTTTATAATCGGTCATAGTGTCACCTGTGTCTGGCTGGTATCTAATAGTGTAGTTAACATAACGCGGGGTCAAGTATTGAATCCTGAAATTATCGGACAGACCGCCCGATAATTGCACCTGAATGTCATTTATTTAATTCCCTTTATTTAATTCCCTTGCTATCCACATTCAATATCCCGATATAATCATGTCCCATGAAAAACGAAATGATTACGGTTGTTAATACAGAAAGTGGGCAGTCTATGGATGTGGTTGTATTGCACAAGCGGGCCAGTCAAATCACGGTAGTCATTGGGAAGGGTGTGCATAATGTGCAATGTGATTTGACGCCCACCAAAAACGGACAGGCTTATGCCGGGAATGTGATGGGCCGGGAGATTGTCTACCATCGCAGTCGTGAACAGGTACAGACAGATCTGGACCGTGTTAACCCGGCTCTGAAAGTATCCAGGAAGTTCAAAAAATAACCCTATGGATGACACACTTACTGGGGCTATCGGTCCGGGTTATTTCGTGTATGGCAGGCGCCAGAACGATGAGTATTCCCCCGGTCCAGGCTACACTCTGGCAGATTCAGGCTTCATAAGTTGGCCATTCAGAATCTCGATCCAACTTTATACTGGTCTAACAGGTATTGAGGGGGACTATTTGTAAAATTTCCATGGTTTCCATGGCCTGATCCAAAGTGCCCGCCCCAATGGTTGCCGTGCCATTTGTTATAAGCACCAAAATTACCCGGATAAGGATAATAATACGTTGATGGGTAATATGCCCGGGTGCTGTAAGGATTGATTAAGCGATAGGAGTTCCTTTCCTGCGCCAGTCTTTGTTCTTCAAGCTGCAATTGTTTTCTGGCCAGCCGTTCTTCTTCGGTCTGCCTGCGCCATTCGGCCATACGTTCCAGCTGGTTAACTATGGAATATTCGTCCGGATCTATATCATTCGCAGCATAACTGTTGAAAGTAATTTCCTGAATTTCAGTGGAAGTGTTGTCACCTGGAGGCACATCGCTGAATTGCACCACGCCCTCCTCGTCGGTCCACTGGTAAATTCTTGCCGCCATGGCATCCTGGCTTGCGAGGAGCGCCATGCCCAGTATCAGATAGGTTATTTGTATATTACCGGTATTCATGTCCACACACTAAAATCGTATTCTCTGCATGTGTATTATAGACAATTTATCTACAAATAATTCCTGTATGTCATGGACACTATCGATAAATATTGCATAAAAAGTTACAATTTCCATCATGTGTGGCCGTTTTTCCATCATCAGCAACTCCAAAAATATTGAAGAACATTTCAGTCTTGCCCGGTCGGGTGAGTATTTAAAAAGCTACAACATCAGTCCTTCCAGCAATATTCCTGTCGTGCGGTTGGAACATGACAACAGGGCCCTGTCTAATCTGCATTGGGGGCTGGTGCCGCACTGGGCCAAAGACACCAAATTAAAACCCATCAACGCCAAGGCTGAAACTATTGATACAAAACCTTTTTTCCGCTCTGCCTTCAAAAACAACCGTTGCCTGATCCCGGCCAATGGTTTTTATGAATGGAAAAGGACCAACAAGCACAAGCAACCCTGGTATTTCAAACTGAAAGACACTGAGTTGATGGCTTTTGCCGGTCTATGGGACCACTGGGAACATGACGATGAAAGCATGGAGAGCTGCACGATTATCACCACTGGGGCCAATGACGTGATGAAACCTGTTCATGACAGGATGCCAGTGATCCTTAATCCGGAGGATTACGATGGGTGGCTGATTGAAGGAAATAAAACTCTCCTGCAACCCTACTCTGGCAAAATGATCGCTTATCCGGTCAGCACCATCGTGAATAACCCGAAACATAACGGCAAAGATTTGATTGAGCCTGTTTGAGGCAAGTCCGGATATATATCCATGTAATTTCAGTGTCGATTGATTGCAATCGACACTGAATTGTAAATTTAAAAGTGCCCGCTGATTGTTCGTGGAGATGTGACCCACGGTTCATCCATCGGCGCCATTTCCTGTTTTGGTTTCAGACACAGACCCATGGCCACCGTATAGGCCAGTATCGGATTATCCAGTTGATTGTTCCAGACGAGTTGAATGGCCTGGAATGCGCGGTGTTTCTGACCATCAGAAACTGGCGAACCATTAATTAACTCCAGGATGTCCTGGAGCACGACACCATTGCTGAAATTATCCGCGGCCTGCCAGGCATCTTTGGCGAACAATTCGCAGGCAGATATTGTGTAGTTTCTGTTGGTGTAATCAACACCCTCCCCTGATGCAGGCTGGGCTATCAACAAAGACCATACTAATAATAAAGCTATTAACGGTTTCATGACTGCTACTCTCTTGTGCTAGTGACCTCCAGTTAAATTTCAATTAAGGCCATCCCTGGCTCAGCGCCGTTCTCGTACATCCTGTGCTTCACGGCATAAGGCCATCCCTGGCTCAGCGCCGTTCTCGTACATCCATGCGCCCGCGGCATACCGTACATCCATGTACATAAAAAAAGGCCGCAGATTGTTCACCTGCGGCCTTTTTGGGATACTTCCCGGATTTTTTAGATCTTCAGATCATTGAAAAACCCCTGACACACAGGCGTGAGCAACCGTCACCACACAGATAGGTGCGGTGCCAGTTAAATACCTGTTTTGTCATATAGTTGAATTTCATGGGCGCGCGATATTGCACCTGTTTAAGATGGATGTCAAGTAAATGATGCCTGTATCCGGATATAACAACGGGTACAGGACCTGTTACCCAGGTCAGTGTTTTACAGCCATCAGGGGACGCTCAACAA
The DNA here is from genome assembly GCA_001801885.1 of Gammaproteobacteria bacterium RIFCSPLOWO2_12_47_11. Taxonomy (GTDB): domain Bacteria; phylum Pseudomonadota; class Gammaproteobacteria; order Eutrophobiales; family Eutrophobiaceae; genus 2-02-FULL-47-50. Next base: position 29,902 of record MGYU01000054.1, on the reverse strand, counting down.
TCAATGCGTCCGGTTTTATCTCAATGTCTTGTGTTCCAGGGCGCGTAATCTTTCATCGATGTGCCGTGCTGTTTCCTGGATTGTCTGAAGGCTGCTTAACACCCGGAATAACAATACCTTCAGCAATTCAAGGTCCGTATGGGAATGGTCGATATTCAGTACCAGTTCACTCAATTCAAGCGGGACATTACCACTCACTATTTTTTGTATCTGGAGATTTCCCATTTCTGTGATCTTACCTTTTTCTGCTACGGCTGGTTTTTTTTCTGGCTTGTTTCCTGTCGGACATTCTGTGTCAGTATACGACAAAGCTAATTGATAAAATAAAAAATCACTGACTTTTTTGTTCTCGGCCAGATCGTCTTCACTGAAAATCATGCCGGCAGCTATTGTTTTATCATCTAATTGACTTGTATATACAGGATATGCAGCCAGCCTTACATGGAATATATTTCCGCTGTACGCAAGATCAAATAAAAGAATACATTTCATTGATTTTATTTTTTCTATAGGTGATTTGTTATCTGCTTTCACAATGAACTTGTTTTTGACAGAAAATCTGACTTGTGTCCCATCCGGAGATATATCATTGAGCAAACCCTTAAACTTCTTCCCGTCTGGCCCGATAATCATAACAGGCAGTTTTGTTTTCAACCTCGGGAACTTGCGGCGGTTTTCGAAAGCTTCAATCGCAGTCAGATTTTTTTGCCTGGTTTTCATTGTAATTCCAGTTTTAATGGTGGGGGATATCCTGATATTTTATACAAGGTTAACTGATTGCCTATGCCTGTTATAATTCGCAGTCTATTGGGTTGTATCATTTACTTTTCTGCTGGATTCCCGTACTTTTCCCATAAATCCCGGGCAAGTTTGCGCGCTTCCTGAAGCTCACTGGCAGTAATTTCAGATTCGATCTGGTCACGGAATATTTGTGCCGCCTGCAAACCGCCTGCGGATGCTATCCCAAACCAGGCATACGCCCGTATATCATCCTGCGGTACTCCCAGGCCTGCATAATACATTGTTCCAAGCATATACTGTTCTGTGACATGTTTATTCCTGGCAGCTTCAAGATACCAGGCGAATGACTCTTTATTATTTTTGGGTACACCCAGACCTTGCCGATACATATTAACCAGGTTGTCTTGAGAGGATGAATATCCCTGATCAGCAGCTTTGCGATGCCATATAATTGCTTTTGTATAGTCTTGCGCTGTCCCGTGGCCATTCTGATACATGACACCCAGATCATGCATGGCACTGACCCATCCTTTATTTGCTGATTTGCTGTACCATTTAAATGCTTCAGCATAATCCTGTTTTACGCCAAAACCATCATGATACATAAAACCAATATTGGCCTCTGCTTCAGCATTTCCCTGTACAGCCGCCAGACGCGACCATTTCATTGCCTCCCAGTAATCTCTTTGAACACCTTTCCCTTTTATATACATCTGGGAGAGTCTGATCTGGGATGCAGGCAATCCCTGTTCAGCCGCATTGAGATACCATTTGGCTGCTTCGGTAAAATCCTGTTCCACCCCGTATTCCCTTTCGTACATCAGGCCAAGAATATGCTGTGCGTTGACATCCCCTGATTCTGCCAGAGGGGTAAATTTGGCTAATGCTGTTTCATAATCGCCATTCTGTAAGGCCTCTATCGCAAGATCATATTCCGATTCGCCGCTACAGGCAGATAAAAATATGAACAGAAATAATATGAGGTACTTTTTCAAATCAATAAGATTAGCGTAATGAAAACGGTTTAAACAAGGCAATCCTGTTTCTATGCAGCGTAATATACACCATAACGTATTGTATATGGATGTGCAGCCGTTATTCAGACTGAATTTTTATTGTGTGTGTTACAAGAAAACCAGTAAACAACCCATAACGCCGGCAATAAAAAGGTAATAAAGGGTCGGGATGATGGTTTTGCGTATCAGGTTACCTTCCTGCCCGCTCAGTCCACAGGTCGCAGAGGCTGCAACAATATTAATGAAGGCGCCAAAGGTCCAGGCTATAATTATCGCCTGAATTCCTGGATCAGGGCTGATCCGTGCAAACGTATCGCGGATTGTACTCACGGCCCCTGAATGCACTAATGTAAAAAGCAGAAACAAGGCACCGATAATGATGTAAAGAACATTTGCCGAAATAATCAGGCCTTCAATACCAGCAGCAAGTATACGGGCCGGTGATACCTGCCAATAAAATACAGCAATTATTACAGTCACAAACAGGCCAATCGGCATGGCATGTTTTGCGGGCCATTGCCACAAAACCAGCAGCAGGAACACGAGAGCAAGCGGGGTAATTGCAATAAAGGCGTCCATAGATATCCCTATAACTGTTGCTTGTGATTATAAGCGTTAACGTAACGATGCAGAACATGTGTTTTATTGGCTTATACAGAATTTGATATAACCGATACTTGAAAAATTCTCGAGCCTGTTTGCCGTTACTGTAAGGTAATTTCGATCTTTCTGGGAATAATGATGAAATCAGTATTAATAAATTCCTGACTGCGTTAAAACTAATATTCGCTTAAATTTAAAACAGCGTCGATTGATAGAAAATTCAGTATTATTTTCTACTCGAGTAAGGACATAATCTTGTTCATTTTGCGCAGACGCTCTACCAGAACCTTCATAACATGTATGGCAAAAATTGGAGTCCGCTGAACCTGGAAGGCAAATTGTTTTTCATTAATCGCTACAAGTTTGCAATCTGTTCTTGCAATGGCTGTTGCACTCCGCGAACTTGAATCAATAAGTGCCATTTCACCCAATAGATCTCCGGATTTGGCAACTATGAATTTTTTCCCTGCCACTGTAACTTCGACAGCACCTTCTTTAATAATATACATGCAATTACCTGGATCTCCTTCCTTGAATATTATCTCTCCCTCCTTGAATTGCTTGTATTCAAAATCAGAAAACAAATCTAGTGTATTCAATGTTCATTACCTCAAAAAATAAATAATTATACATGTAGATAATATCGTCTTTACTTTCTGTGCATATGCACTTCACCTGCATGCCCGCACTGTTAATGCAGGCCCCATCCAGGGTATTTTTATCAGAAGATAGTTTTAATCTGTTCGTCGTATTTATCAACCATAATACTGGATGATAATTGCCTATGTGGGCATAATCAAATCAGATGGTAATAAGAAGAATATCATGAAAAATGTATTGTGGATCGTTGTCGCTGCCGTTATTTTTGCCGCTTATACCTGCTTCAGCAATATTCAGGACGAAATCATTACTTTTAATGATGCAGTAATTGATTTGCTGGAACAGGATGAAGAAAGCTTTTCAAGCTATGTTGATTATCTGGATAAATATTATGGTTACGAAGAAATAGATGTAAAACAAATGAATATTGCGCTGGACACCTTGTCAGAGAATCATCAGTCTATTGTTGACAAGATAACCCGGATAGTTATACCGGATTATGATGTGTGCAGGGAATTTCATGCGGTGGTGATGAAATTCCTGGATAACGATGCCAACATAATTACTGTTTATACCGATATCATAAAATATATTGAATCCAATAACCCCGGCACGGAAGCCGATCTTTATGAAATATCCAATATGCTCAATCCTTTCCTTGAATTGAATGATTCTATCTTTAACGAGATTGAAGTCACACAGAAAAGCATGTCAGACAAATTCAGGTTTAGACTTGAATAGTCCCCGGTATTATCTTCTTCTGTCAAGAATAGTCCGTCTGTCGCCACCAGTACGGCGTTCCGGGCCATTGTAATCATCATAGATTTCAACCCTGCGATTTGTCAGGCTCCTCCGGCCACTGATTACATGCCGCTGCTGGCGGCGATCTTTATTGGTCATGATTGCACCCTCCCCCCCCGTTGTTATATTTTGCTATTTAATACTTTTCAGGCAGCTTTACAATATTAAAAATCCGGTAGCATACTGGTTTATAAGTGAATTATTCATGAAAAATAAAGAGCTTGGAATAATTCTTAATGATAAATATAGTTCTGTCAGTCTTTGCTTCTGATAGCAAACTGGCGCATCAGAACTGCTGCATTCCAGTTGAGATTCGCTTTCGTCGTTTGGTAATGCTAGGCTCAATAACCATACTTTTTGCTTGATGCAGGTACGACATGGATAACAATGCTGACAATAAGAAAGCGCAACTAAATGCCCTGGACCCATTTGAAATTGTTGCTTCCTGTTCGTCCATCATAGAAGCATGGAGCAGAAATCCGGAGAGACTTCAGCAGAGTATGCAGGAATTCTATACGAATCTGTTCGAGATTCAGCAGCAGGTCGCCAAGCGAGCAGTGGGCAACTTTATTCCGGATTTCGTGGCACCCGTCCCCCAGGACGAACGCTTCCAGGACAAGGCCTGGATCGAAAATCCCTGGTTTGATTTCCTGAAAGAATATTATCTGCTTTGCACACGCGCTATTGAAGATACTATTTTTGCCACACCGGATATTCCGGACAAAACCCGGCGCCGGGCCGCATTCTGGGCAAGACAAATGCTTAATGCCATGTCGCCCAGTAATTTTCTGTGGTCCAATCCCGCCGCTATCAACCGTTTTATCACTACTGGCGGAATGAGTCTCGCCGAAGGTTTCAAGCTATGGCTCGAAGACTTACGCAAGGGTGACATCAGCATGGTCGATGAAGAAACCTTCCAGTTGGGTAAGGACATCGCCTGTACGCCCGGTACCGTGGTATTTCGCAATGAGTTGCTGGAAGTGATCCAGTACACACCAACCACTGATATAGTTCATACCATACCCATCGTTATCATCGCGCCCTGGATTAATAAATATTACATTCTCGATCTAACGCCGGACAAAAGCATGATCCATCATCTGGTCAACCAGGGATTCACCGTCTTTGTTACAAGCTGGAAAAATCCTGGCCCGGAAATGCGCGACACGACCTTTGATGACTACCTTACCAAAGGGGCGCTCGCCATCATCAACACTGCACGTGAAATCTGCGGTGTCCCTGCAGTACACGCAGTCGGGTATTGTATTGGCGGTACGCTACTCACCGCCCTGATGGCCTGGTCTGAACAGGACAAGAAAGGTGCTTCACCTGTCAGTCACTGGACCCTGTTGACAACGCTGGTTGATTTCAGCAACCCCGGCGATATTGATGCCTTTATCACTGAAGACAGTATACGGTTACTGGAGGCAAAAATGGAGAAGAGTGGCCACCTTGATGGCCGTGATATGGGCTCATCTTTTCGCTGGTTGCGCCCTAACAGCCTGATCTGGCGTTATGTGATCCAGAATTATCTTTTTGGTGAAAGTCCGCCGCCCATGGATGTGCTGCAATGGAACATAGACTGCACACGGCTGCCGAAGAGCATGCACAGCTTTTATCTGCGCAATTTTTATCTCGAGAATTGCCTGGTTCAGCCGGATACGTTGGTACTCGCCGGCCGTCCCATCGATTTGCGCATCATCGATGCCCCGCTCTACGTAGTAGGCACCGAACAGGACCACATCGCACCCTGGAAGGAGACTTTCAAGATCGCAGGACTCATTCCTGCGCCTGTACGCTATACGCTTGCTACCTCCGGTCATATTCTCGGTATCCTCAGTCCGCCTGTCGATCCACCGAAACGCCGTTACTGGTCCGGTGATGCTACTGGTATAAAAGATGCTGAAACCTGGCGCGCTGGCCAGGAGAAAGTGTCAGGTTCGTGGTGGGACGATTGGGTGAAGTGGTTAAACGAATACTGCGGCCCTATGGTTCCTGCACACGCGCCAGGTAATGAAAAATATATCCCGCTTGCACCTGCTCCCGGTGTCTATGTGCTGGAGAAGTAACTGTAATCACAAGTACCTGACCATCCGGAAAGTGTCAGGTATGCATTCAAACCGTCAGGTTGCCTAAATTATTATTGGCCAGTTGTAGCATTTATATAATTCACCAGATCACGCAGTAACGCTATCGGCTCATCAAGGCTATCATAATCCCTGCTGACAACTTCGCCGTCCTTATTCCGGATATTGAAATGATTATTTATTACTTGTTCGTCCTGAATAAGCCTGGTTTCTGTAACCTTGAAGCCAAGTATTTCGGTAACTTCATATATACTATGGTCCATTTGATACTCCGTCATTCAATAATTCCTTCAGGTGATACCCTCCGGAGAAATTATAGTAAATAAATTAATATTTTCTATGTTTATAATTAGTTTATGGCAAAAACCTGGTCTTTGATGATTCATGGCGGTGCGGGAGAACTGGATCTTGTCCGCAAACATATAGATGCCCAACCCTATCTTGAAAGCTTGCAGATTATCCTGGAATACGGTCAAAAAATATTAAGACGCGGCGGCACGGCACTTGATGCAGTTGAAATGTGTGCTTCCATGCTGGAAGACAATCCCTTGTTCAATGCCGGACGTGGGGCTGTTCTGAATGAAGCTGGCAAAGTAGAACTGGATGCGGCTATCATGGATGGGAAAAGTCTGAACGCAGGTGCTGTAGCCGGAATCACACGTATTGCCAATCCCGTACAACTGGCACGGCTTGTGCTTGTGAAGAGCAAACATGTGTTGTTGATCGGAAACGGTGCACTGCGTTTTGCAAAACAACATGGCTCTAAAACCGTAAGTGAATGTTATTTCATAACTGACAAAAGACTTGAGGAATATAATAAATTACACACTACCATGCGTATAAAGGAAAATCAGAAACATGGCACTATCGGTGCTGTGGCCATGGATAAAAGAGGAAATCTTGCCGCTGCAACTTCCACTGGTGGGCTGGTGTGCAAGTCACAAGGACGCGTTGGTGATACACCTATTATCGGTGCGGGTCTATATGCAGACAACAAGACCTGTGCTGTATCAACTACAGGTCATGGCGAGATGTTCATGTGCACGGTACTGGCCAAGCATATTGCAGATCTGATCGCATTCAAAAAACTGGATGCGGCGTCTGCTGCAAAACAGGGTATTAATTATTTAAAGCGAAAGGTTAATGGGCGGGGTGGCGTGATCGTCATCGACAAATATGGGCGTTGCTCTGCGCGTTTCAACACACGCACCATGGTCCACGGCTGGATAGAACGCAGTGGTGAGATACACTGCAAAATAAAATAGATATATTTGCAGGTTTTTAAACCAGAAATACTGGCAGTGATCTGCCATGACGGCTTTTTCATTAAGGAACCAGACTGAATTCACGATCCCGTCTGCTCCCGGAATCATGTCATTTTCTTCAACATCGAATGTTGCAGCGGCGCGAGCCAGCAACCGTATAAACGGACTTTACCAGTTTCTTTGAGCTTTTTGATGAATTCATGGGTTTCCACCGGATCGCCATCCTTTTTCAGTTTTTCTTTCAACCAGTCTTCTTCAGTAGCATGACATCCATCAACCTTAAGAGAGGCTATGCCGGATTCTGTGAGTACGCGAACTACCCAGAGCACAAACAGAATATCAACTCTGTCTCTTCCCTGCCTAATACATACGCAAAGGTAAGTGGTGTAAGTAATTTATCGCAGGCATCATCCCGAATTACAATCGCGAGTCTTTTTTATCATAGTGAAATACCTCTTTGTTGTAAGCAGATCATGTATTGATTAAATATCATCTGCATTCAGGCAGAAGTTATTTGTTATAATAAAATATATGGCAAGAACAATCTTCACAATTTCCAGTCTGTTGCTGGGTATTGGCATTTTGTTATTCGGGAATGGATTGCAGGGCACACTCCTGGCATTGCGTGGAATTGATGAAGGCTTTACCGAAACATCGATTGGTTTCATCATGTCGATGTATTTCATCGGCTTTGTTGCTGGTACCTTCCTCTGCCCCGGTATCATTGAGCGTGTAGGACATATACGCACTTTTGCAGCCATGGCTGCAATCTGTGCCAGTACGATGATATTAATTGGACTCTGGGTGGATCCATGGATATGGGGGATTATGCGATTCATCCTCGGCATCTGTATCGTCGGGATCTTCATGGTGACGGAAAGCTGGTTGAATACGCAAGCCACTAATGATAATCGTGGCCAGATATTTTCCATTTATATCCTCGTTAATCTGGTGTTTCTTGCTGCAGGCCAATTCCTGATTCTCGCAGGAGATATCCGTTCCATGGAATTGTTTGCTATATCTGCTGCACTATTCAGTATCAGTCTCGTACCCGTGGCGTTGACTCATATCCGCGAACCAACACCTGTCAAGCAAATCAAGCTCAGACTGCGTGATGTCTATCAAACATCGTCATTGGGGTTTATGGGAAGTTTGATCTCCGGCCTGCTTGGCAGTTTGTTCTGGTCGCTGGGTCCGTTGTTTGCACGTTTATCAGACTTGTCTGAACTGGGAATTGCCCTGTTCATGAGTACGACTATACTCGGCGGAATAGTATTACAGTGGCCTATCGGTTACTGGTCCGACCGGACAGACCGGAGGACAACAATCATGTCAGTCAGCTTCATCAGTGTATTCGCTTCCCTGCTGGTTATTTTCGCACCAACAATGACACATTACTGGCTGGCATTCTGCATGTTTATCTACGGCGGCATGATGTTTTCAATCTATCCACTCAGCGTGGCACACGCCAATGATCATCCGGATGCAACGGACCGTGTGGCAGTCACGACAAACCTGCTGTTTGTATTCGGCATTGGTGCTGCCCTGGGTCCTGCTATCGGTGGATTCCTGATGCATCTTCTTGGCCGTTACATGTTGTTTGCATTATTTATTCTGGCGGGGACTTTTCTGGGTTGTTATGCATGGTACTGGAAACAACACGGGATCAGGATTAAGGATGAAAACAAAACGCACTTTACTCCCCTGTTACGTACATCACAGGCCGCTGTTGATCTGCAAACTGATGATGAAGTAAATAAAATATAAATTTAGACCAGAATACTATAGATACACCAGCAGGGCGCAGGAAAAGATAATCATCATGGTTAATCGACTGAACGTTATTAATTCAGAGTATTCAAAGCAGTTATTAGTATCTGCTTGCAGAATCACATTCAGAAATAGTGGAATTTTAAACCGGAGGAACATGGTTATGAGGCCATTTTTATCACGTAATAAGGGCATATTCTGGATATGGACTATAGCAGTCCTGGTGCTGGTATCTTGTGCAACATCTCCGACCGGGCAAAGACAACTGAAATTATTTCCAGACAGCGAAATAGCCCGAATGGGTATTACCGCCTATGATGAAATGAAGCAAAAAACCCCGGCTTCCAGTGACCCAGGAACAACGGCATATGTTAACTGCGTGGCTGATGCAATTACCCGTGAAGTACCCTCCAGATCCAAATGGGAATTGACCCTGTTCGATGATGAGGCTGTCAATGCCTTTGCCTTGCCCGGCGGCAAAATTGGCGTCTATACCGGTTTGCTCAAGGTTGCCAATGACCAGAACCAGCTTGCTGCCGTGATTGGCCATGAAATTGCCCATGTTATTGCAGATCATGGCAATGCCAGGATATCCGCAGCTTTTGCGGCACAATCCGGTATGCAACTGGCCCAGATGATAGCTGGTACGGCAAGCCCTGAAAAAGCACAACTTCTGGGATTACTGGGACTGGGCGCCCAGATCGGGATACTTTTACCTTATGGGCGCGGACAGGAAGGCGAAGCAGATATTCTGGGCCTGCAATATATGGCCAAGGCTGGTTTCAACCCGATGGCCAGTATTCTGTTATGGCAGAACATGGGCAAGAAAAGCGGAGGACAACCCCCCGAATTCCTCTCGACCCATCCTGCGCACCAGACCCGTATCAATGATTTGAAAAATGCCATGCCCAAAGCACAACAATTATTTAATCAAGCCAGATCACAAGGCAAGATTCCACAATGCAGGTAAATATCAAGTAAATTGGAGGTTACATCATGATTACAAAAAGTTTTATATGGAAATCTGTTTTTATATTCCTCTTTTGCACGTCATTAATTCAACCTGCACTGGCTGATAATGCCGGTATGACAGAAGAGCAAATGCAACAAATGATGCAAAACGCGGAAAAGATGCAGGAATGCTTTGCCCGGATGGACCAGTCAGCCATGCAATCGCTGAATGCCAAAGGTGAGAAAATGCGGGCAGAAGTAGAAGCCCTGTGTGCCGCGGGGAAACGTGATGAGGCGCAAAGCACGGCCATGAATTATGGCAAGGAAATCGCCAAATCAAAAGAAATGCAGGAGATGAAAAAATGCGGTGAAATGGCACAGGAGATGATGCAACAAATGCCCATGCCCCCCGGTGCAGAAGGTGATTTCTCCGGTACCGGCCACGTATGTGACGGGATGTAATACGACTGTTCAAAACCAAGATCAACCCTGTGTGCACGGGGTCCAGGTAATATATTGTCAGAAATACATGTCTGCACCAGACTGGTCCACCAGTTTCAGATTTTTTCTGCAATAATACGAAAGCGGACTTTAATTTCGTCCTGTACCTGCAATCCTCCGCCCAGAACACTGAATGGTGTGATATTGAAATCCGATGTGCGTAAAGTGAACACGCCCGTTGCAGCCAGACTTTTATCATGAGTTTCCATGGCAACAGGCGTAGTAAACTCTCTGGTAATACCATGTAAAGTAATTTGCAATGTTACCCCGGAACCCTTCTCGGGCCCAATGATGGAAACTGATCGTATGGTTATCTCGGGATATTTTTCCGCATCCAGGACCGCAGGCCCCAGCATGTTCTTGCGTGTTGCCTCAATCGCCTCAGCCGGTGGTTTGGTGGCAAATTCTTCACCCTCATCTACGCGTGCTTCCACTGGATCGACTTCTATAGCCTTTATCGGGAAATGAATAATAAAACCGGAATCATGAAAACTTTTCGCCAGATAAATATCGCCTGTTATCTCTTTTACAAGCATGACATGATTGTGTCCGAACCTGGCCAGTGGTCCGCCGCGGTATACCAGGATCCGCATTTCAGACCGGCCGGTATCAATACTGAATCGGGTCGAATTTTTTACCGGCAATACATTGGGAGATGATAAATGTGCAGGTTCCTGCGCTGCTGTTGTTTCCGTGGGAATAGCCGTTTGGCAACCGGCAAGGAGGATGACTGTCAGTAGGCATAAACTGGCCAGTACACCGGTGCTGCCCGTATCAGGGGTATTATTCTTCATTATTGATGTCTGATAATTTTAAATTGAATGTTAAACATTCTGCTATACAGTAAGTCCAATGGTGATGTTGCGCAACAGTCCTGAACGTTATGGTATTATTTCCCAGACCCTGCACTGGATTATCGTTGTGTTTGTTTCCATTCAGTTTGTTGTTGGCAGCATCGCCGCCGATCTCCCCCTGGGCATGCAACGGCTCATCCTGTTGTCGAGACACAAGTCGATCGGTATGACCATATTCATATTGATGATACTTCGGCTACTGTGGCGTCTTTCCAACCAGGTGCCACTACTCCCGGCAGGAATGTCCAGCCATGAACAGCGATTGGCACGTCTGATCCACTGGTTGTTTTACATTTTATTGCTGTGTATACCGGTTGCCGGCTGGATCAACTCCTCCGCTTCAAACCTGACAGTCAGCTGGTTCGGAATATTTAACTGGCCCGATCTGGTCGAACCGGACAAGTATATAGCGACTATAGCCAAGGGAACTCATAAAATTCTGGTCTGGACATTACTGGCAATCATCAGTTTGCACACTATGGCGGCACTACGACACCATTTTATATTGAAAAATAATATACTGATCAGAATGATTCCCGGATTCAAGGGAAAAACCGGTAAAGAAACAATTCTGTGAAATATTATTCAATAACTTACTGGCTACTACCGGTTATGCTTGCCGGTAACACCGGTGCCGCCAGCACCTGCCGGAAACCTGTTCCTGATCCCGCAGCAATGGTATTCATATCAACCCAGGCTGGTGCACCACTGGAAGGTACATTTCATGATTTTGATGCGGAAATCTGTTTTGATCCGGAATATCCGGACACTCCTGTACATATCGAGGTAAGAGTGGCCACATCATCCGTTGATACCATGCTGCCTGAACTTGACGATGCCCTGCGCGGACCGGATTTTTTTGATTCGGCAAAATGGCCGTATGCGACTTACAGCAGTGACAGGATCCAGGCATTGGGAAATAATCAATACCTGATAAGCGGAAGATTGACACTTCGTGATGTGACACGAACCATTGAAGTACCGTTTGTTTTAAAACCCTCAACTGTCAGTGATTTGTCTCGACTTGAAGGCAACACGACAATCAAGCGCCTTGACTATGATGTTGGGCAGGGCGAGTGGCATGATACACGGTGGGTGGGAAACGATGTAGTGCTCAGGTTTTCTGTAAAATTAAAACCGGCTGATAACAAAAATCAGGGCTTGCACAACTACTGACAAATATATATCTGGCTGTATTTATCCACCATCACTGGTTTTAATGAAACAGTTTGTTAATTGTTGTCCCCCTATAGCCGTACTGCCAATAACGATGAAAACACTATACTGAACCGGCAAGTTGAATTATCCGGCGGATTAATAACAGATTATGAATCATATAAATTCGGGACTGGCATGTAGTTTGCTTCTTTAAAATGAATATTAACCCTGAGGAGGGACATTTTATGAAATTATCACTCACTGTTTTAACCGTGCTGATCCTGGCCATGTTTTCAACTGTCAGTATGGCAACACATCGTGGCGGCCTGAACGCATGTTTGAGTGCGGCATCTGCGATCAAGGAAGGCTACTATGCAAAACTCGAATATCTCACCGTTACGGACAGGGGCAGCGAAGTCTATGAGATCGAGATCCATGACAAGGATGGTGTGGAATGGGAACTTATGTGTGATATTGCCAAAGGCACAATTTATGAAATTGAACGCGAAGTTGAATCCGCTGCTGATCCGTTATTCAAAAGCAAAATGAAAGTAGATGAGAAAACTGCCGCTCAGACTGCGCTTGCGCTTTATCCCGGCAAACTGGTACATACGGAATATGAAATTGAATCCAATGGCGCAGCCAGCTATGAGTTCGATATCTATGAGCGTCCAGGTGTGACCTACAAGGTTGAAGTTGATGCCACTACTGGTGAGATCGTTGAAATCACCATAGAGAAATGGGACATCGGAAGAGAAACACAGAAATAAAACCGGTACCATCATACCACTCACACCAGCAATGACGCTGGTGGGCGGCCATTTCTAATCTTTACAGGTTGCCGTTATCCTGAAGTGGAATGTCACTTTATGATCACCACTGAATATTTCAGTCACGGGGACAACAACACTGTAATCACCGCCGCCTCCCGTTCCGGGTCGATTTGGACATTCCACCAGGACGTTTTTGGTTTCTCTGCCCAAATCATCAAAAAATATATCATGTTCTCTCGCGCTGGCCTCTATCCCGATCCATTGTGGTCTGCCACAGCGGCCAGGAATACTCCATGTATAGGGTTGTTCCAGATAGTTAACCCCTGGCTTGCCCCGATTGCTTTGTTCAGGAATGGCAAAGACACGATTTTTTACCTTGACACGATAGCTCCAGTCATCACCTATATCCGCACCGTAATGTGAGATTGAATTAAGGGTAACAGCAATAACACATGCAGCCATGAGACAACTCCTTTTACAGATGTTAACTGTAATAAAATAAGCTATTAATGAATATTGTCAATCATAGGCCATTATATTGATTTTTTTATGCAATAAAACATAGGCATGTTTTTCTTATGATAAAATCATTCAATTAATATTGATATCCTGAATTTGCGTGCAGATAACTATGAAATTCACCTGCCTGATAATATTCGTCTGCCTGTTTGTAACAGCCTGTAGTGAAAAGCTACAATTACCTTTGCTGGGTTCTGATGCGATCATCCTTGCTTTTGGGGACAGCATCACACATGGTACAGGCGCAAAAATGGACCAAAGTTATCCGGCAGTTCTGGAAAAACTGAGTGGACGCAAGGTCATCAACGCCGGGATACCCGGTGAAGAATCGGAACAGGGTTTGCAACGTTTACCCGGCCTTCTGGAAAAACACCGGCCCGCCCTGCTGATTCTTTGTCATGGCGGTAATGATATTTTGCACAAAAAAGATATGAAAAAGATGGAATCCAATCTCCGTGAAATGATACGGCAGGCACAGGCGCAGAATATTCCGGTTGTCATGCTGGGCGTGCCTCAATTCGGAATATTTCTCTCTACTGCACCTGTATACCAGGAAATTGCCGGTTCAACCGGAGTGGTATTTATCAAGGATTTGATCTCTGACTTACTGAAAGATAATTCTCTTAAATCCGATACTGTACACCCGAACGGGGATGGTTATCAAAAGATAGCTGAAACGATTTATGCCGTATTGCTGGAGGCGGGTGCATTTAAAAAATAAAAAATACAGGACTAATCACCTCTTACTAATCGCAATAATTTTCCATCGTTTTCATCCGTAAGCAGATAGAGTGCGCCATCAGGGCCCTGGCGGACATCGCGGATACGTCCAAGCGCGCCATTGATTAAACGTTCTTCATTGACGACTATTCCGTCCTTTATTTCCAGCCGTACCAGTTGGCCAAATTTCAGCGAGCCGGCAAACAGGTTGTCTTTCCATTCCGGAAACACATTACCGGTATAAAAAACCATACCTGACGGCGCTATAGAAGGGACCCAGTAATGTATGGGTTGGGTCATGCCTTCCTTCTTCGTGCCCTCACCTATTTTTGTACCAGTGCCGTAGTTCACACCATAGGTGATGACCGGCCAGCCATAATTGACCCCTGGTCGCATAATATTTAATTCATCGCCACCCTGTGGTCCGTGTTCATGTGTCCAGACAAGGTTGGTCCCGGGTTGCAGTGCGATACCCTGCATGTTGCGGTTACCCAATGTGTAACTTTCAGGCCTGGCCCCTTTTATATTCAGAAACGGATTGTCTTCCGGTATTGTGCCGTCATCATTAATCCGTATCAGGGAGCCCGGATGCTGGCCCAGATCCTGTGCCCGATCTTGTTCACCGCGTTCGCCAAGCGTGATAAATAATTTTCCATCCGGCGCAAACAAAAGTCTTGAACCAAAATGATTTCCACCGCCAACCTTGGGTAAAGCTGTGAAGATTTTTTTAACCTCTTTGAACTCCATACCTTTCAACTTGCCGCAGACGACCTCCGTGCCATAACCGCCTGCTCCCGCTGCGGCATAAGAGAGATATATCAACTGATTGTTTTTAAAATCGGGGTGTAATACAACATCAAGCAGCCCGCCCTGTCCGATGACTGCGATTTCCGGCAAACCGGTGATGGGTTTTGGATTGAGTTTGCCATTTTCAACAAT
This sequence comes from Gammaproteobacteria bacterium RIFCSPLOWO2_12_47_11, assembly GCA_001801885.1. Taxonomy (GTDB): domain Bacteria; phylum Pseudomonadota; class Gammaproteobacteria; order Eutrophobiales; family Eutrophobiaceae; genus 2-02-FULL-47-50. The sequence continues at coordinate 14,604 of MGYU01000054.1, read as the reverse complement.
CCGCAATCGACCAGTACGCTCGGTGATGAGGATATTGCCATCCGGAAGAAATGCCATGCCCCAGGGATGACTGAGTTTATCGACGATGGTCTGTGTTTTGAAACTGACATCTGCCGCCTGGAAAACCTCATCTGCCTCGGCATGGGTTACAAGGAGCAGTGTCAGGATGACGGGGAAGTATATTTTTTTATTTGTTATCACATTGATTACCTTTATTTATTTTAATTAAGTAAAGTGACTGATGCCTGTCCAATAAGTTCATCTTAATGGCCGTCTTGACGTGAACCAAACAGCACAGGTTGACTATCCGCTGACTCACGTAATCAATCCGATACCAGTCAAATAAGGATGGGCCAGGAACAGTACCGCAAACAGTATTAAACCTCCTGCCACGGTAATGATGTCACTTTTTACAGGCACCGGGGCAGGTTTGACCCATGCCCCGGTACGCCGGTTAATCATGATCATTTCCAGGATCGCCCAGAGTCCGAAACCCGTAAATAATACCAGGGAACGGCTATCGCCATTGGCAAACAGGTGGCCAATGCTCCATAACACCAGACCGGTCAACTGTGGATGCCGGAGTACATGCTTGATATTGGTTTTTCTTTTTGCGGCAACGAACAAAATGAAGGTCACCAGTACCAGAAGGTAAGTGACGTGCCAGCCCCATAAGGGCGGAAAATAGATATCACCAGGCTCAATACTGCGCCACCCGAAGACCATCACAACGATAGAGATGACTATCAGTAGTGCAAAACAACCTTTGTAGAATCCCGGGCCAAACTTGTTTATCAGGTTGGCACGGGCACCTGTAGCCATGGCAGGAAACAGGTGCACTGCCGACCACATAATCAAACCAATGACTAATAAGGTCATCTTACCCTCCGCTAACAGTATTCTGAATATAATTCCACAAAATCATTTATCAGTTATCTTCTTTTTATGCTTCCACATTCTCAGAATTTCATCTTCCCCCATTGGCTGTCTCCATTTTACTTTCAGGCTGTCATTCCATTCCCTGGCAAAATCCCGCTGCAAATTAACATTGATTAGTGCCGTGATTATCATCGCAATGAGTGCGCCGAGGCTTGCCAGTGCCATGTCCTTATGCGCGTCCCAGACATCGCCCTGTGTGCCAAGATAGGCAATACCGAGGTCACCGCCGAATACTTCAGCAGCACCCCATTCCAACAATTCATATATGGCAGATGATGAAATGGTAATGACCAGCGGCAGAAAATATCCCCAGAAACCCTTTACATCCGCAACCCGTATAAACAGTTCACGCATCGGATAAGCCAGCAGCAAACCATATACTAAATGAATCATGCGATCATAATGATTACGCCCAAAACCCATTGATTCATCCAGGCTGAAACCAAAAACAACCTGGAACCATTCATCATAGGGTGTCAGTGCATAAGTGTAATGTGCCCCAAGCACATGCAGGCAGAGAAAGATAAAAACCAGTGTGTAAGAAATTCTTGAAAGAGGGATTTTCTTGCATGTGGCGGCTATAAACAACACTCCGAAAATAACAAGTACATTTTCCAGTGCCCAGTCTTTCCTGTCATATGGATTGATGGCCATAACTATCCACCATATAAAGAAAATAATGCTCAGCAATAACAAGTATCGTTTATGGTTTGTTCTCACCCTGTAGTTTCCTGGAATAATAACTACTCAACAATGAACCGGTGATATAAGCCAAGGTAAACAGAATTGCATTTATAGAACCCAGTGTCATAGCCGCAAAACCCGGTCCCGGACAATAGCCTGCGAGTCCCCACCCTGCCCCGAATATTGCTGATCCAACCAGCAGCGATGCATCAATATCCTTACGGGTTGGCACCCTGAACCTGTTATCGAGGATTGGTGCATGTCTTCTGAGTATGAATCTGAAGAACACAACTGTGACAAGAACAGCACTGAACATGACAAACAACAGGGTCGGGTCCCAGTTTCCGGTAATATCCAGGAAATTGATTATTCTGTGCCGATCCAGCATGGCTGAGAGTGACAACCCAAACCCGAACAATAATCCCGATAAGGAGATAAAAAAATAATTTTTCATATTATATTAAATATGTGTCTGAATATAAAAACAGTAATGATGGCCGTTAACATAAAAGTCATTGTTGCTATTAGCGAACGCAGCGATAATCGCCCCAGGCCACATACACCATGACCACTGGTACAACCTCCACCCATGCGTGTACCAAAGCCAACCAGCAACCCGCCAGTAATCATGAACACAGGTGAGAAAGTGTCTGTAGTGAAAGGTGTGTGATTAAAAAAATAATAATGAAACGTGGCGCCACCCAGGAGGCTGACTATAAAAACTGTCCGCCATAATATTTCATTTTTTTCAGGTGAAATCAGTCCATTTATAATCCCGCTTAATCCGGCTATGCGCCCATTAAATAACAACAAAAGACATGCGCTTATGCCGATAAGCAAGCCGCCAGTAATGGCGGGCATATAGATAGTCAGATTCATATTTGTTGAAATTATTTCATTTTGTCAGGGAAGCAAATGGTTAATTGCCCTATCCATAAATTAACACGTATATCAATTATGTGTATTCAGTTAAAAAGGCTATATTATAATAATCTATAACAAAACATGTGTAATAAACAAACGTCTTTATTATGACAATAATGCACAATGTAATCTTATGTCTTTTATGCGCCGAAAAAGTATAGGTATAAAATGAGTTATCTTATTGATATACCACTACCTCCCCACGACCTCGCCCTGAACGAGGGCGACCTCTATGAAAAAGATGTTATTGTCAAACAGATGAATGGTATTCGGACATGCGGCAAGCTGAAAGAAATTAATGGTCCTCTTCAAAGGTTAATTATTCTACCTCATCAGGATACGCATAATCAGAATTTTTCATTTAACGACGTTCGTTATGTCCTGTTTAGTCCGGTTAAAGCACTCGATGATAAATTGGAAATAGAAGCAGCCCAGCTTCTAGAATCAAAAAACATAAAGCATAAGCTTAAAATACATATAAAGTATAAAGACGGCATGACCGCAGAAGGCCATGTGCTTAGTTATACTGCGGATATATACGGATTACAACTTTTCAGGGAAATTGAGTCAATAAAGATTATCCGTATTTTCGTTCCAGCGGCAGCAATAGAGAGTTACCGCATAGGTGAACTACTGGGAGAGATTATTACCCAAAAGAAACTGCTTGATAAAGCCGCGCTAGACACGGCCTTGGACCAACAACGAAACCAGACTGCCGGGGTTGTTCCACGGATTGGCGAAATATTGCGGGCACAGGGAAAAATTTCAGATGAAGACCTGCATAAAGCAATCGCAAAAAAATTCGGCCTACCTTATGTTGAATTACATCACTTGAATGTCGATCCGGTATTGATTGATCTGGTGCCAGCAGAACTGGCCCGCAAGTATGGATTAATACCAATAAGCACACAAAATAATTATCTGACTGTTGCCATGACAGATCCAAGTAATGTTGAAGCAGTACATATGCTCCAGTTTATCACAGGACTGCAACCAATAATTGTAATCAGTTCTAAAGAGAACATAGAAGCAGCACTAAGTGTAATGTACAACCCGCTGCATGATGAAGATGAAAATATTAAATATATTGAAGAAGACAAGAAAAAAGCGACTGAAGTAATTGATATAAAGGAATTGGGCCAGCAGAAACCTATCGTCCGCTTAACTACTAATATCCTGACCGAGGCTATCCGCAGGCGCGCTTCAGATATACATATACGTCCTGGTGAAAAGAAATTCATATTACTTTATAGGATTGATGGCAATCTCGTCACGATACGTAATTTTTCCAAGGCTCTGTTACCGGGGATAATCAGCCGTATCAAGATACTGGGCAAAATGGATATTTCTGAACACCGTGTTCCCCAGGACGGCAGAACCCGCATAATCAATGAAGATTCAGTTGTAGACTTGAGAATATCCATAATACCGACAATTGATGGTGAGAGTGTCGTCATACGGCTATTGAATACCAAAATAGGTATCAAAACCCTGGATAGCATGGATTTCAACAAGGAAGATTTCACAAATATCAGGGGCGCACTCAATAAAATGCATGGACTAATTCTGGTGACCGGACCAACGGGTTCAGGGAAGTCCACTACCCTATATGCGGCGTTGAATGAAATTATTGGACGTAACCTTAATATCATAACCGTGGAAAATCCGGTGGAGTATCATATTGATGGCATCGAACAGATACAAGTAAATAACACGACCGGCCTCACTTTTGCACGTATATTAAAAAACGTGCTACGACACGACCCGGATGTAATCATGATTGGTGAAATACGGGACGAGGAGACAGCTCATATCGCCATTCAAAGCTCATTAACAGGACATCTGGTACTCAGTACATTGCATACGAACAGTGCAGTCGGCTCCATTACACGGCTGCAAGACATGAATATTGAACCCTACCTCCTTGCGCCAACCCTGCTATGTATTATTGCACAAAGACTTATTAAGCGCATTTGTCCACATTGTGCAGAAATAGACGAAATACCTGATCATATCGTGCAATCACTTAAATTAGATAAAGACGAACGTTTCTATTACGGTAAAGGTTGTGAAATATGCAGCAACACCGGCTACTCCGGCAGGTTGGCTGTTTATGAATTACTCATGGTCGACCAGAAACTCAGAAATGCCATAAAAAGGATGGAGTCCGAATCCGTAATGCAGGAAATTGCCAGGGAGTCAGGCATGGTGCCGCTGGCGGATAACGCGCTTGCACACGCCAGGGAAGGCAGAATTACAATATCGGAAGTTTTCAGGGTATCGCAGGATAATTAACGGGGTTATGGTGTCATTTCCTCTTTTTAGAATCTATCCTGTGAACTAAATCCTCATCTTCCTTCATCTGAAGTTTATCGTCTGATGTAAACTGCTCCGGGTCCTCCAGACGCAGGCGCAGGCGCAGATTATTTTTTGAATCGGCATTACGTAATGCTTCATCTATCGTAATTTTGCCATCCTTGAATAGCTTGTATAGTGATTGGTCAAAAGTCTGCATGCCTGCGAGTGTTCCTTGCTCCATAGCATCCTTGATTTCACTTATCCGGTGATCTTCAATAAGTTCGGCAATGAACGGCGTTTTCAACATAATTTCCACAGCTGGCGCCCGTTTGCCGTTAATACCGTTAATCAGTCTCTGTGAAATTATCGCTCTTAGATGTTGTCCGAGATCAAGTAACAAGCCATGATGCGCTGTATCCGGGAAAAAATTGATGATCCTCTCCATGGTCTGGTTGGCATTATTAGCATGAAGTGTAGAAAGGCATAAATGCCCTGTCTCCGCATAGTGTAATGCATGACGCATGGTTTCACGGTCCCGTATCTCACCTACGACTATTACATCGGGAGCTTCTCGTAATGCATTCATAAGCGCTTCGGACAATGACAACGTATCCAAACCGACTTCGCGTTGATCAACGATGGATTTTTTATGCTCGTGAATAAATTCAATAGGATCTTCAATTGTCAGAATATGGCCTGTCTTTTTTTCATTCCGGTAATTAATCATGGAAGCCAGAGTTGTGGATTTGCCTGATCCTGTAGAACCTACAACGAGTATAAGCCCTTGATATTCCATGATTAAGTCTTTTAGAATATCCGGTAATCCCAATGCTTCAATCGACGGAATATTGCTCTTAATGTAACGGATTACCATCGCTGTATCGCCACGCTGCCGGAATACATTGACACGAAAACGGCCCATATTTGCTACGGAGAATGCCATGTTTAATTCCAGACGACTTTCAAAAGTAGTCACCTGATCATCATTCATAATTGAATAGGCCAGTTGACGGACATCAGATGATGTCAGGTTTTTATCGCCAATGGAGCTGGTCTCACCTTCAATTTTGATATTAACCGGCGCCCCAACACTGAAAAAAAGATCCGATGCATTATGCTCGACCATGAACTTCAGATAATTTGATATCTCCATATGATTGTTACCTCTTAACCAGTCGTGTTCAGTCCAATATCAATTTTTTAGACAGCATATGAAAAATTATTCCGTATGATTAATATGTACAGAATCTTAAATTTGCATCATGATTAAGCTATTAGTATAAACTTTAAAACCATATTTTTAATATACTCTCTTTTTTTTACTATTTGCATTAATCCAAGGTAATTAAGCTCCATGGCTCAATACGTATATACGATGATGGGTGTTGGCAAGGTAGTGCCGCCCAAACGGGAAATCCTCAAGGACATATCACTATCCTTTTTTCCGGGTGCCAAGATCGGTGTACTCGGTTTGAATGGTGCCGGTAAATCCACATTATTAAGGATCATGGCTGGTCTGGATACCGACATTCACGGTGAAGCGCGGCCAATGCCAGGCATCAAGACAGGCTATCTGGCCCAGGAACCGCATCTGGATCCGGCAAAAGATGTCCGTGGAAATGTAGAAGATGGCATGCACATTCCCCTTGATGCACTTGCTGGTCTGGAAAAAGTATTTGCAGCCTACGGTGATGAGGATGCAGATTATGAAGTACTGGGCAAACAGCAGGAAGAATATGAAAAAATTATTGATGCCTGGGATGCACATAATCTGGAGAATACCCTGGAACGTGCTGCTGATGCATTGCGTTTGCCGCCGTGGGATGTTTCTATTGAACATTTATCCGGTGGCGAAAAACGGCGTGTGGCTCTCTGCCGTTTACTACTTTCAAGACCAGACATGTTATTACTGGATGAACCGACCAACCATCTTGATGCGGAATCTGTTTTCTGGCTGGAACGTTTTCTGGCGGATTTCAATGGTACGGTCGTTGCCGTGACCCATGACCGTTATTTCCTTGATAATGTTGCCGGCTGGATACTGGAACTGGATCGCGGCTACGGCATCCCCTTTGAAGGCAATTATTCGCACTGGCTGGAATACAAGGAACAACGCCTGGAACAGGAAGAACGGGCAGAATCTGCACGGCAGAAGGCCATCAAACATGAACTGGAATGGGTGCGCAGCAACCCGAAAGGCCGTCATGCCAAAAGCAAGGCGCGTCTCGCCCGCTTTGAAGAAATGAATTCACAGGATTTCCAGAAACGAAGCGAGACTAACGAGATATACATACCACCCGGGGACAGGCTTGGTGACCTGGTCATTGAATTTGAAAATATCAGCAAGCGTTATGGTGATCAGTGCCTGTTTGAAAACCTGAGTTTCAAAATACCAAAAGGTGCTATCGCCGGGATCATTGGCGGGAATGGTGCGGGCAAAACTACCTTGTTCCGGATTATCAATAGCACGGAAAAACCGGACAGCGGTAAAGTCCATCTTGGTGAAACGGTCAGGATTGCCTATGTCGAACAGAGCCGGGAAACCCTGGATGACAACAAAACTGTCTGGGAGGCCGTTTCAGATGGACATGATAATCTCAACATCGGCAATTATGAAGTAAGCTCGCGTGCTTATCTTGGACGCTTTAATTTCAAGGGAACGGATCAGCAAAAACGAGTGGGCGATCTTTCCGGTGGTGAACGCGGCCGTCTGCATCTTGCGAACACGCTGAAACAAGGTGCAAATGTATTATTACTGGACGAACCATCCAATGATCTTGATGTGGAAACTTTGCGTGCACTGGAGGAGGCCATTCTGGCCTTTCCCGGTTGCGTCATGGTCATCTCTCATGACCGCTGGTTCCTGGATCGGATTGCGACACATATCCTCGCTTTTGAAGGTAACAGCGAAGTGGTATTTTATGATGGTAATTACACTGAATATCATGAAGATTTTATCAAGCGCAAGGGTGAAGGCGCCCAGCCCCACCGGATGCAATACAAGCGGCTGAAAAATTGACCCTATTTAGTGGTAAAAGTGAAGACCCCATCCCAGTCTGTTCCAGGTGGATTTTTACGGAAGAAGTCCAGTCTTTTCAGATAAACGTTATATACTTCTCTTGCTTCATATTTTTGCTTGAGTTCTTCAAATAATTTTTCAGCATCATCCCAATTTTTGGCGCGGTAAGTATCCAGGGCTAGCTGATAGTGTTCCAGTTCCTCCAGTTCTTCTTTGCTGACATCACTGTACAGAGCCAACGGTTGATATATGCCTATTGGTTTGTGTTTTCCTTTGACGCGAACCAGATCCAGTTCACGGAATACATAATCCGGAAGTGCATTTTTTGTATTTTCTCCAACAATCAGTTCAACGCCATATTCCTTGGTTAATCCTTCAAGTCTTGAGCCAAGATTCACTTCATCACCAATCACCGTATATGCAGTACGAAACCTTGAGCCCATATTGCCTACGCTCATATTCCCTGTATTCAGGCCAACACCTATATACAGTCTGGGCCAGCCCCGTTCCTCGAATACATCTTGCAGAGCATACATCCGCTCAATCATGGCAAGTCCTGCAGTCAACGCATGTTTAGCATGATCCGGATCTTTTACCGGTGCACCCCAGAATGCCATGATGGCATCACCCATATATTTGTCGATAGTGCCGCGATGATCATGTATCACCCTGGTCAATTCCGACAAAAATTCATTCATAAGTGACGAGAGTTCCTTTGGTGTAAGTCCTTCAGACAAGGTAGTAAACCCGCGCACATCGGAAAACAACACTGTCAGTTCACGTTCTTCCGCGTCACGTATATAGGAAGCCGGGTCTTCGCTCATTTCATCGACCAGTTCCGGCGGAACATATTGACCGAACAGGTCAGTGATCTGACCTTTTATTCGCCGTTCAAAGAAGAACCCATAACTCATATTCAGTAACAACAGGATCAGGATCATGGCCACAACCGCGGCAACAGGTAATACGATATTTACTTCGTGCCAGATAATATAATTGACTGCTACTGACAACAGTAACAGACCGGTAGTGGCCAGCATGGACCATACCGGAGTAAGAAACGGCAGGAGTAACGTGATGATCAATCCTGCAATAAAAAGGTGGATAAATTCAATTCCCTGGACATATTTGGGCAGTTCCTTAATCCCCTGATCAAGAATTCCCGCAATAAGATTGGCATGGATCTCAACACCGGGGAACTTGTTCTGCACCGGCGTTGAACGTAAATCGAACAGGCCCGGTGCGGACGTCCCGATCAACACGATCGTATCTTCCAGTATGTCAGCTGCTGCCTGACTGTTCAGAACATCTGTTGCCGAAACATAGGGGAAACTGCCCTGTTTGCCGCGGTAAGGCACAATAGCCTGGGCAAATTCATCCACCGGGATACGTATATGTCCAAGCCGGAACCATTCTACAGTCGCATAATTACCGGCAATATCGTCAGCCAGGAGTGGCTCCAGTCTGTCTACCCCCAGTATCTGCCTGCTCATGGCCAGTGACATGGATTCATAATAATTTCCCTCGAATTCATAAAGCAGAGGCACCCGCCTGACAATACCATCTACATCGATGTCAGGGTTGAAGTGACCGGCAGCTACAGCATTGGCCTGTAATTCCGGCAGGTTGGCGCCATAACCTATGGCCGATTTCACCTTGGGCTGAATTCTGAAATCATTTCTGGTCAATGTAGGTGAAGGTAACACACCGCTTCTGATCGCCCCGCCAGCATCCGCTACAGTATTGAAATAATAACCAAGCACTACTGCCCTGCCGGACATGCTTTTTGCAAATATATTGTCGTAATCAAGCCGTTCTCTGATCTGTTCAAGTTGTGATTTAAACTCGGGCACACCGCCCAGATCATTTGCAGCCAGATACTCGAGTACCTCCAGCCCTGAACTTTTGTCCGGTTCTGCAAACAGGATATCAAACCCGACCAGTGAGACCTGATAGTGATCAAATAATTGATCCAGTAACCGCGCCATCTTGTTCCGGCTCCATGGCCAGCGGCCTTCAGCAGCCAGACTCTTCTCATCGATATCGACAATCACGATCCTGGGATCCTTGCCACCCTTCATACCGATCAGCATGCGGGCGTCGTAGGCATAGTTTTCCAGGAAGTCGATAAATGGCAGGTGTATTAAGCCGGCGGTATTGGCCAGTAATACAGACAGGACGAGGACATTCAGTGCAATCAGCACTGGATTCCGCCTGAGGTTATAGAGAACCTTCATCAGTTGCAACGCTACCGGATATTACTGGCACCAGGCAGTGCCATTATTGTTTTAATATAGTATTTAATCTTACTGCATGCGTGGCCGCGGTATATTTATACGCTGGATGGATTGCATGGATCGCATGATATTATTGATGGTCTCAAGGCGCATACGCCGTGGTGGTGATGGCGGACTGAATTGATCCGGAATCTCGGTTCCATAACCGGGTTCATCAATCGAAACTTTTCCAAACTGATTATAGACATCAATGCTTGTCTTGCGTGATGTATCTTCAGGTTCCATCAGAATAATGGTGGCACTGGTTGCATCAGTCTCAGCCACCACTTGTGTACCACGGATACCGATAGTGGCAACAGAGGTATTGACCTCCATGGATTCAGGCTTCTCCCGGGCGATAAGACCAGTAACAAAACGGAACGTGCCTTTTATCACACTCGAACTGAATCCCCTTTCCTCCGCAGTGCCCTGGTCATTGAATTTATCTATGCTCATTTCGGTATCAGCACCGAGGAAAAACTTGGTCTGATCATTAAACAGTAACTGTATAGTTGAGTCCATTTCAGTTCTAAGAATATCGCTTTGATAGATTGGTGAACCTTTTTCCAGTTTTCTGGCTGTTTCACCAGGCAATTGACCCCAGGCTGTGCCCTTGATTGCTTCAACCTTTCCGGCAGGATCTGCTGCATAAGCCGGTAGATTAAATGCAATACAAAAAAATAACGCTAAATGACACAGATGCCTGAAAACATCAGGGTGGTGAATATTCATAGTATTACCTTCACTTATTCAGTTTAATATCCGGATATGACCAGTCTATATGATGATAAATTAACAAATTAATTCAGTTACGATGATAACTGGTTCACAATTTGTCATTATTTATCCCAATGTTTTATATGATTACATATCGAGCTTAGAACTACTATTTTGAATTTACAACAATTTACATGGCAAGTATTGATATGCTGCATATTGGTCTTGCCGGCATGCACAGGCATATCCGATCGTTCAGGTAAAGCTGAAACCATGGCACAGCAAGCAGGGTTAACAAAACACATTGTCGAAACCGGCCCCTTTACCCTCACCACCTATAAGAAATCAGCAGATAAAAATACAGAATTATTAATGGTTTATATTGAAGGTGATGGTTACGCCTTTCAGCAGAAAAACCGCATTTCTCCAGACCCTACACCCAAATCACCCGTGGCGCTGGAACTCGCGGCCAGAGACCCTAACCCTTCGATCTTGTATATCGCCCGGCCCTGCCAGTATCTGACCAGAGATTTACTGAATAATTGTGACCCGAAATACTGGTCGACACACCGTTATGCGGAAGAAGTTATAACAGCAATCGATGATGTGATAAACCAAAGCGCATCTTCATACAGGAAAATCGGTCTGGTTGGATATTCCGGAGGGGGCAGTATCGCTGTGTTGCTCGCAGCAAGACGCCAGGATGTCGCCTGGCTGGTAACCATAGGGGCCAATCTTGATCACGCATACTGGACCAGCCTGCATGATATCACTCCGCTGTCAGGATCACTCAACCCGGCAGATTACGCAAAATCAATACAGGATTTGCCACAATTACATCTGATTGGTGAAAAAGACAAGATAGTCCCTGCATCAGTAATCCGTGCTTATCTTGACAAAGCTACTGATACCGGAAATATCCGCTTGAAAACAATACCCGGATTCGATCATCAATGCTGCTGGGTTGATATATGGCCCCAACCGTTGTGTGAATCCGACAGCCTCGATTATTGCGGGAAATGAATTATGACAATCTAGAAATCCATTCTTACTGTCAGTGAGAATATATCCTCATCAAAATCGTCGCGGTCTACGCGTTTGTTCCATTCAAGGTTACCTGTTAATCCATTGGATCCGAAATAACGTATGCCCGCGCCAAAGACAAAGTTATCATTATCATTGGATGGTTGTGGTCCACCGCCGGTAACAGCTATCTCCGTCATTGAAAAATCACGCTCATAAATGACCCTGGCGAATGGTTCGAACTGGTCGAAACTGTAAGCTACATCTCCTCCAACATTCCATTGACCGAGCTTGTTGGTAAATTCCGGTATGAAAGTGCCATCACTTTCAGTGAAACTTTCCTGAATATTCCGGGCATGTAAAATCCCGATACGGCCACCGAAGATCCAGTTCTTCCAACTGGTGAAACCATTAACATTCAGCGTACCAAACCAGCGGTCGGCAGAAGGCGAACTGGTAATACGCGTGCCGAAGACCGGATCAGTCCGGAATTGATCGTAGTCAACGCGAGAATAACCCACAGACGCATCAACGCTCCAGTTGTCTGACAGCAACATGCCTGCGTACGGGGCAACTGTATAGCCATCGGTTTGTTCATTGCCGCGATTAAACCGGGTATCGATATCACTCATCTCGTAACCAAGTGCAACGCCAAATATGGTGTTTTCCCATGGCGAGAAATCAAACCCGGCCAGAAAATTATGGCGGCTGCCGTCAAAGGCTGTACTGACAAAATCATTCTCAAAATCGGCATAGGAGTAACTGCCCCAGATCCCGTAATTCACGGCCCGGTCGCCGGCATTCAGGCCCGACTGTCCCTGCCACATTAAACCCGAGGCGGTCAGGCGCGGGCCAAAACCAATGCCTCTTAAGACATCGCCTATGCGGGTATTCAAATCAGAGGTAATAGCCTTGACCTGGTTATTCAACAGGATGGGCGCAGTCAATACGTTGCTGGGTGTGATCTCCGGATCCACGACAAGGTCAGCAGCACTGGTGCGGGTAAATGTACCATTTAATATAAAATTACAGTTTGGTGGCCCAATATCTGAAATATTAAATAATAAACTTAATGTACCGCCACTAAATGTCCCTGAAAATGATCCTGTTTGATCGACATCTGACTGTACATCTACATTCGCTGAAACATTTCCACTGTCATCAACAATCCCTGAAGTAAACTGAAAGGTGCCTGAATCTGAATCTACATCTAAAAATGTGCCACTTCCGGTAAAATTCCCACCATTTTGAGTAATCGTAAAAGTTAAATTGGTGTTTGCAGTTTCGTTTGGAGGTGGTGTACAAATTCCCGAGCCAGACAAATTACCAGTGTAGCTACCACTGATATCCGGAGGAGCAGCTACAGCGTCACGGGGTGCCAATGAGACAGTAAAACTTGTGAGTATAATTGTCAGATAAAAGACAGCAGAATATAACAGGCTCCTATGGCTATAGAAACCCCGGTGTTTCAAATTTGCTTGAACAGGCATAAGTATGACCTACCCCTATAATGCCGCGTATTCTAGCTGACAAATTCAGAACCTGACAATAGCCTTACTCAAGATAATCGGATTATTCATATTCCCTGTTTGTGCACACTGCCACGCACCAGGGAAAACAACAATCCGGGCAGGCATAATAAAGCAGCTATGGTAAAACAAATGTGGATGGCCTGTTGCAAGCTGTGGTAATTGGCAGGTTGTATCTCTACCTGGCCGATTATCAATGCAAACACCAGCGTGACCAGGATCATGCTGCCCAACTGGCCCAGAACCCGCATGGTGGCAATTGATCCGGATGCGCTGCCGTAATAACGCTTTTCCACGGCACTCATGATGGCATTGGTATTGGGGGAGGAAAACAGACTGAAGCCCAGACCGGTAATCACCAGGGCTGTCACCAGATAGATTGTTGAACTGATGCCATTCAGTAACGCCAGCATCAACAATCCAATAGCAGTCATGGCCATTCCTGTAGAAGCAAGAACACGCGGTTCGATCCGGTCGGACAATTTACCGGCAAATGGTGAGAAGACCGCCATAGTCAGTGGCTGGATCATCATGAATAAACCAGCTGTACTGGCAGACATGCCTTTAAGATATTGCAGATACAAACTGATCAATACTACATTGGCAAAAGTGGCCGTATAGAGAATAAATGACGCCAGACAGGATAGCGTAAATACCCGGTTGGTAAAAAATAAACTTACATCAAAGATGGGATGATTTGTTCGACGGGCAATCTTAAAAAACACAAAAATCCCAATCATTCCAAGTAAAATCAGGACAAAACTGGTTGACTCCGGCAAAGTGGAAACACCAATACCTAAAAACACAATCGACAGGCTATAAATCATCGCCCCCTTGATATCAAATTCCCCTTTTTCCTCAGCCAGCCATTCTCCCGGCACTTTGAGGACTGCAATCAATAAAACAATGATTGCCAACGGGATATGAAAAACAAAACTCGCACGCCAACCTGCAACATCGATAAGGTATCCACCGATGACAGGGCCGCAAGTCAATCCAAGATAAATTGCTGATACGGTCATGCCAATCGCATGTCCGCGTTTGGCCGGGGGAAATACAGATGACACGATCGCAATCTGGGTTGCGTATAACATGGCCGCGCTTACACCCTGCAAAAACCGTGCGGCAATCAGTAGTTCACCATTGGCTGATATTGCGGCCAGCAATGAAGTGATGATGACACTTACAGTTCCCG
>MGYU01000053.1:27121-36900 GCA_001801885.1 Gammaproteobacteria bacterium RIFCSPLOWO2_12_47_11 | reverse complement strand
TGCCCCAATCAGGACCGAGTTGTTCCAGTTCATAGTTGAGAAAGCCGGTATCAAATGGTGCGTTGTGAATAATCAATTCACTGTCGCGGATGAAGTCGATAAATTCCTGGACGATGTCACAAAACGTGGGTTTGTCTGACAGAAATTCATTACTGATCCCGTGCACCTCGTATGCCCCGTCGTCAATCTCCCGCTCAGGGTTGATATAATGATGGAAATGACGGTCCGTCTTTCTGCGGTTTCTGAGTTCGACGCAACCGATCTCTATAATCCGGTGACCCTGTTTGACCTCAAGGCCGGTAGTTTCAGTATCGAGTATGATTTGGCGCATGTCTGGTGATTCGTGATTCGTGATTCGTGATTCGTGATTAAATACAGTATCTCATTTCACCAATCACAAATCACGAATTACCAGTCACTGTTTTTCAAGCATTTCATCAATGGCCAGATTGGCCAGTTGATCAACACGATCATTTTCCGGATGCCCGCTGTGGCCCTTGACCCACTCCCAGGTGATGTCATGTTGGGCAACTGCCGCATCCAGCCGTTGCCAGAGATCCACATTCTTGACCTGTTTTCTGTTTGCAGTTTTCCAACCACCCAGTTTCCAGTCCTTCAGCCATTCAGTTATTCCCTGTTTTACATATTGTGAATCCGTCGTAAGTATGATCCGGCAGGGCCGCTTGAGTGCTTCCAGACCCATGATCGCCGCCATGAGTTCCATGCGATTATTGGTGGTCTGTGATTCCGCTCCAAACAATTCTTTCTCAACATCCTTGAATTGCAGCAATGCCCCCCAACCTCCGGGGCCCGGATTACCGCGGCACGCACCATCGGTAAATATTTTTACTTCTTCAGCAGTCATTTTGTATTGATGTATTCCTGGCGCTGGGTTCAACAAGACCGGAGGCGATCATGCGGCGGCGTGTCTGCCATTGTAACTTGATTGGGGTCAGTGAAATCACCCGCTTTTTTGCGCACAACATATAAACACTTCCAAAAAATGGCCAGCAGTACCCTCCCAAATGCTCCATGAATTGCAACCTTTGCATGATCACCGTGTTTTCCAGCGGCGGCCGGAAATAAAAACGTTCAGTTCTGATAATTTCAAAATCGAGCAACGTGAGCCAGTCCCTGAGCCGGGTCAGGCCAATATAATGCCCGGACCAGGGCGGTCGCCCACGCCAGGCCAGCAGCAGTCGCCAGAGTCCCCATATGCTCCATGGATTGAATCCCAGGATGATTACATGGCCTTCTCCGATCAGTACCCGTTCCGTTTCTCTCAATATCTGATGTGGATTGTCCGCAAATTCAAGCAGGTGCGACAACACCACCACATCCATACTTTCTGAGGTTACCGGTAACGCTTCACTCTTGCATAACAGGGTGGGAGATTTTTCTGCATTTGTATTATCGGTCTGAGCGGTGATTATCTTGTGATTGATGCGGCTGCTGTCCAGCAAACGAACATCAGCCAGTTCACCCACCTGCAATATGTGATAACCGAACAGATCCGGCAAGATACGTGACACCCGGTTGCGTCCTGCCGCCAACACGCTGTGACCCAGTTTGCCATTAAACCAGTTCAGCAGTTCATGACCAGACGGTATGCCGTTCTCAGGCAGGTTATCGGGTTGCGTATTCATTTGTAAATAGTCAGATATTGATGCATGAATTGCTTGAAATTCAAATATCTATATATGTGGAAATTATAAAAATTTCACGTTAGTATGCCTCTTTTTGCAAGCATTACACACACTGGTAATAAAAATTTAAAGAATACTGCCTCATGCGAAAAGTCTGCTTACCGGTCATCATTGCCGCGTTTTTTCTGGGTGCGTGCAGCAATACCCCGACCCAGGAACAGGTGGACATTACCCATATCCCGCATGACAAATCCACTATAAAACATACCCCCGGCAGTACTACAGCAAAAAAACCATCAGCAAACCAGTCGGATGATACAGCCGGAGGAAATGATAATGTGGAATATGATGATATCTGGGTCAGAATTCAACAAAACCTCACCATACCACGTAATCTGACCCACCCCTCCACCCAATCCAAACTGAAGTTTTATTCAACAAAACAGCAATTCATGGATCGTGTTGCAGAGCGGGCCAGACCCTATATCTACCATATTGTCGAGGAACTGGAAAAGCGTAACATGCCGCTCGATCTGGCATTGCTGCCTATTGTGGAGAGTGCCTACCAGCCCTTCGCCCGTTCACCCAGACGTGCATCAGGTATATGGCAATTTATCCCGGGTACCGGCAAACATTATGGCCTGAAACAGAACGCATGGTATGACGGCCGCAGGGACATCGTTGTGGCAACCGATGCGGCATTAAACTACCTGCAAAAGCTGCATAATGATTTCGATGGAGACTGGTTATTGGCACTGGCAGCATACAACGCTGGCGAAGGAAATGTAGGACGTGCTGTCACCCAGAGCGTAGGAAAAGGCAAGAATGGAGATTTCTGGTCTCTGCAATTGAAGAACGAGACCATGGGCTATGTACCCAGTTTGATGGCAGTGGCCGAGATCATATCCAATCCGCAGAAATATAATATCTCTCTCAAACCTGTTCCCAACCGTCCCTATTTCGAAATCGTTGATACCGGCAGCCAGATCGATCTGGCTACTGTTTCTAAGCTTACCGGTTTGAGTATGGAAGAGATCTATATCCTTAACCCGGGGTTTAATAAATGGGCGACTGATCCCGATGGCCCGCATCATCTGTTAGTCACTGTGGGCACGGCAGCAACATTCAGACAGCAACTGGCAACACTGCCACAGCACGAGCGTATGCAATGGCAGATGGTAGAGATCAGGAATGGCGATACACTTGGGTCGATTGCAAACAGATACCGCACTGATGTTAATACCATCAAAGAAATCAATAATCTTAAAACCAGTCATATCCGCGCCGGGCGTACCTTGTTAATCCCGGTCTCCCGGCAACCACTTGATCAATATACACTGAGCCAGGATGCCCGTTCCTTCAGCAATCTGGCACGATCCGGCGATGGCCAGAGCTTTACTTATACCATCAACCGTGGTGATACCTTATGGGACATCGGCCAAAGTTATCGTGTCACTGTCGAACAACTCTATGCCTGGAATGGTCTGAATAAAAACAGTATTTTAAGCCCCGGTAAAAAGCTCACTCTCTGGACAAATAAAGAGGCTGAAGTCATGCCTGTTGTTGCGCATACTGCAAAACCGGAAAAACAACAACACATTACCTACACAGTCAAACAAGGTGATTCACTCTGGCGGATTGCCAGGCGCTATGGTGTCTCTGTTGACCAGTTACAAAAATGGAACGGTTTAAATAAACGATCCACGCTCAGACCGGGCCAGAGTCTCGACATCTTTGCCGGCACACCGCTGGCCGATGTTTAATCCCGCATATTATCCGCATAAAAATTATTCAGTTCTGTGCCTGTCTGGTGTAAGTTAGTTACAAGCTGACTTGTATTCAAAAAAATATTGATGGATTCGATGATTAAGTTCGCAAAATTTCTGTTACGTGGACTGCTGCGCTTACTTTACAAAGTTGACGTTACTGGCCTTGAAAATTACCACAAGGCCGGGGAAAGGGTATTGATCGTTGCAAATCATACGTCCCTGCTGGATGGCCTGTTGCTCTATGCATGGCTGCCGGAAACACCAACATTTGCCATTAATACACAAATAGCACAAAAAAAGAATTTCCGGTTCTTTCTAAAATTCGTTGATCTGTTTGTTATGGATCCGGCCAGTCCACTATCGATCAAGTCCATGATCAAATTTCTGAAACAGGATCGCAAGGCGGTAATTTTTCCGGAAGGTCGCATAACTGTTACCGGATCACTGATGAAAATCTATGAGGGCCCGGCACTGGTCGCAGACAAGGCTGATGCCATGATACTGCCGGTTGCGATCGATGGCGCCCAGTTCAGTCCATTCTCATATATGAAAGGACGTGGACGTGTTGTGCGCTTCCCGAAAATCACACTGACAGTTTTACCGCCGGAAAAGATTTCCATTACACCGGATGTTTCATCCCATGCCAGAAGAAAGGCTGCAGCCATGCAACTTCAGGATCTGATGTACAAATTGACGTTCTCCTCTTTTAACTATCGTACCTCTATCTTCAGTGCCCTTATTAATGCCTCTGAGCGTTATGGAAAGAATTTACCTGTACTGGAAGATATCAACCGGAAATCGCTCAGTTATAAACAGATCATCACCCGGGCTGTTATTCTGGGTGGCAATATTGCCAGACACACCTGCAAAGACGAACATATTGGAATTCTGTTGCCCAATGTAAATACAATTGCTGTAACATTCATGGCACTGCAATACATCGGCCGCATTCCAGCCATGCTGAATTTTACTGTGGGTACACAGGCATTGCTGCAAACCTGCAGCACAGGACGGATCAAGACCATTTATACTTCACGTAAATTTATTGAGAATGCCAAACTGCAGGAACAGGTAAAAGCGCTTGAACAGCAATTCAATGTTGTTTATCTGGAAGACCTGCACAGCCAGGTCACCCTGTACGACAAGCTAACGGGTATCATCCGGGCAATGCGTATCAAAAGCCATTATCGGAATCTGGCGGGCAAGATCGATCCTGATCAGCCGGCACTGGTGCTGTTTACTTCCGGCTCAGAAGGCATACCAAAAGGGGTTGTTCTTTCACACAGTAATTTGTTGTCCAACTATGCACAAGTCAGTTGCCATATCGATTTTAATCCACGTGATATAGTTTTTTCCTGCCTGCCCCTCTTCCATTCATTTGGCCTCAATGCAGGGTGTTTGATGCCATTACTCGGCGGCAGCAAGGTTTTTCTTTACCCGACACCATTACATTACCGCATTATTCCTGAACTGATTTATGAGTTGGGTGCGACCATACTGTTTGGTTCCAATACATTCTACAAAGGTTATGCTCATCATGCACATCCTTATGATTTTCATAATTTGCGCTATGTGGTCGCAGGTGCTGAAAAACTGCGTGAAGATACACAGAAAATCTGGATGGAAAAATTCGGGATCCGTATTTTACAGGGCTATGGTGTAACAGAAGCCAGTCCGGTCATATCGGTCAATACACCCATGGTGAATAAAATGGGGTCGGGAGGTCGTCCGATGACCGCTATGGCATGTTATCTTGAACCGGTCCCGGGCATTGAAAAGGGTGGCCGTCTCTTTGTGCGTGGACCGAATGTTATGCTCGGTTATCTCTTGCCGGACGGCGATCAGCTTAAACCGCCGTCATCTTCCCGCGGTCCCGGCTGGTACGATACCGGCGATATTGCTGACATTGATGAAGATGGTTTTATAACCATACTCGGGCGCGCCAAACGCTTTGCCAAGATTGGGGGAGAGATGATCTCACTGACTGCAATCGAAGAACTCGCGATGAATGTCTGGCCCAGGTTCAATCATGCGGCAGCCAATCTGCCGGATGAGAAAAAAGGCGAGAAGATTATTCTGGTAACAGATAACAGGGATGCAACACGCAAGGAATTGCAGGAATACGCCCGTGAGCACGGTATCGGTGAACTTTATATTCCCAAAAAGGTGATACTTGCGGATGCCCTGCCCGTACTGGGCACCGGCAAAACAGATTACCGGACACTGAATGAGATGGCATTGGCTGAAGATGAAACCGGATCAGGCTGGATAGGCAAATTGGCCGGGCTTGTCAAGAAAACAGAGCACAAATGACCCGCCGCTCGAAAACGTGTTCCCGACGTTTTCTACCGCCTACTTCCATGTAGGCGTCCTGCGCATCCTGCGCCCGCGGCATACCGTACATCCTGTACATAATCACCGATCACTGATCACGGATTCAATCGTGCTGATTATTGTATTCTCGACTTCCCACAAGATATCTTCCGCCGGGCTGCCCGTGGCGGCAGGCGTTAATTTTTCAAACAGGATCATGGTAGTCCCTGCCTTGTACAATAAGGTTACCGTCAATGGACACAGGGCCATCATCTTCGGATCCAGATTCAACACCTGATTGGCATATTCCGGATTACAGATCACCATGCTCCGCACAGCTTCAAATTTATTGCGGTTATAATCTTCACCCCATTTTTCTGCATTACGCGCCAGGTTCTTGCCGATGTTCGCTTCAAAAATAACATAGAAACGGGCAGCCTCGAGCGCCTTGTAAAGCTCCTGATATATCTCATCCACGGGTTCGTCAATATTGGCCTCGTAAATGGCATCCGTCTGTGCAGCGGCGTGATGGGCAAATATCACTATATAAAAGAAAATTACCGCAGGCAGTATACGCATTTGCTTACTTCTCCAGGACCTTTAACGATCACCGGTCAACGGCACAAACCCCACCGGCAAAATTTCATGATAGCTGATTTTCCCTTCCGGGTTCTTTTCAATGACAGTCAATGTCTGTGCACTGTGTTGCCTGCCTAGTGGAATCACCATTTTCCCGCCTGGCTTTAACTGATCGATCAGTGCTTCAGGCGCGTGCTCTATTGCCGCGGTCACCAGTATGGCATCAAAGGGCGCATGTTCGGGCCAACCATGATAACCATCCCCTATACGCACTGTAATATTTTCATAACCGAGGTGTTGCAAATCCTTTTCTGCACGCCGACCCAGGATTTCAACGATCTCAATGGTGTACACATGATCCACCAGTTCCGCCAGCACCGCCGCCTGATAACCGGAGCCGGTCCCGATTTCCAGCACTTTTGAATTTTGATCCACTGCGGCAAGGTCCGTCATCAGGGCAACGATATAGGGTTGCGAGATGGTCTGGTTTTCCCCAATCGGCATGGCGCTGTTGATGTAGGCATGGGGCTTGATTGCATCGGGCACCAGTTCGTGCCGTAACACCTTGCGCATTGCAGCCATCACCCGATCGTCCAGTGCCGCTTTGCCAATATAGTTCCGGGTATCGCTGACCATATCCTGGATATCAGCAACCATCTGTTGTCGTTGCCTGCTGTAATCATCAGCGGCATTTACACCGGGTGAGAAGATGCCCATAAACAGGTTAAGTAAAATAAACGTTATTTTCATGAATTAATTTGAGATTCGGTCTGTTATTAATCATAGCAGACCAGTATGGGCCTCTGAGGTTCCGGAAGCATACTTATGTGCCATTCTTGTGGTTTCCGGCAGCTTGTAGCGTGTCGTGCAGCACAGAACGTAAGCAATTGCTGTTTCCAGTCTGATACGGTGCCCGATCGAGACATAGATCGGCTTCACATCAACCCGGGTGCGCAAAACTGCGCCTATGGTTTCATTATCATCCAGCAGAGGTTGCCAGGCGCCACATTGATTGGAGACAGGTTGATGTTGGCCGGTCAATCGCGTCTTGCCAACACCAATAGCCGGTATCCCGGTTAATACCCCCAGGTGACAGGCCATGCCGAAACGGCGTGGATGGGCATAACCTTGACCGTCACACAAAAACAAATCCGGTAATTGCTTTAATTTATCCAGCGCTTGCAAAACCGCCGGCAATTCCCTGAACGATAATAATCCCGGCACATAGGGAAAATTTGTCCTGCATCTCATGATAGAGACTTCACGTAATACCAGTAACGGGAAGTCGAGGACTGCAATCGCAGCGCGTGTCACTCTGCCCCCATCTTCAAAACCCACATCAACGCCCGCGACATAGTCAATTTTACCCAGGTCATCAAACAGGATGACCTGGCTGCGCAACTGTTTTTGTATCTCAACAGCTTCCTTCGGTGTGACTTGCCAGGAATGCATACTACTCATCTGCATAGGCCTCCTCGTAGATGGTCTGGAAGGCCTGCTTATTCCCGGTTGCGGTTTCACCCGTTACTTTTTATCCGGACAATGATCGTGCCCGAGACTCAAGGGACCTGAACCATATACCATGATGTACATCATGCCGCCCATGATGGCGAGATTCTTGAAAAAGGCATTGAACTCGGCGGCATCTGCCCAGACAGGATGAAAAATCAACGTGACAGGTATCAGGAACAAAAATATAGCAGTGGACGCCAGACGTGCCCGCCAACCGAGCAGGACCATCAGACCACCCCCGAGTTCAATAATTATCGTCACTACCAGTAAAACTTCGGTCATTGGCAGTCCTTTGCTTGCCATGTAGCCGGCTGTACCTGCAAAGCTGAATGTCTTTTTGGCGCCTGCAATAATGAAAATCACGGATAAAAGAATTCTGCCAAGCAACGGGCCATATTGTTGTAACAACTTACACATAACTCCCCTCCTTCAACAATTAACGTTATCATGAGATGCTAATGCCACAAAAAAGATGGAGAACAATCCATGCAACGACTGGAAGCCCATATTCGCAATATACCCGATTTCCCGCAACCGGGAATTCAATTCAAGGACATCACGCCGCTGGTGAAGCATCCAGCCATGCTGAGGTTGGCCGTCCATCAACTTATTCATCCTTTTCTCGGAGAACATCTGACCGCCGTGGTCGGCATGGAAGCACGCGGGTTTATCTTCGGCAGTCTCACGGCCTGGGAGTTGGGGATCGGTTTCGTGCCGCTGCGCAAGCCCGGTAAACTGCCTTACGACGTACAGAGTATCTCCTACGATCTGGAATATGGCTCGGCCGGGCTCGAAGTACATCTGGATGCGCTGAATAAAAATGACCGGGTATTATTAATCGATGACCTGATCGCCACTGGTGGCACGGCAGCAGCAAGCTGTGAACTTATCGAAAAACTCGGCGCAGAAATCGCTGGTTGCGCCTTTGTCGTTGAACTGGATTTTCTCAAGGGCCGGGAAAAACTTTCAAAATACAATGTGCACTCCCTGGTTCATTACTAAGAAACTATCTGCAACCACAAGAGTATAAAGCCCATGAAAAAGTTTGCGTTACACATTGATGCCCTCGCCGTCATTATAATTGTTTTTATTACTTCATTTGGATTTAATTTATATCAACGCTATCAATATTCAGACCTGCTGAAAGAACATATCGGACTGCAATTTCAGGTGTTATCTCTGGAGCTGGGTGGGGCCATGAAAGATGCCAAGCTCAAAAAATGTGTGGACGATACGGAAACGCAGCTTGCATCCCTGAATGATTGCAGGTTAAACGTACAATAAACATTGAAATCATCAACATATTGGATTAGAACTGACTGACCCAATCATTATTCCTGATCCGTTAATGAGGAGGAAAAATGGCATTCATCAAGGTTGTTGAGTCCAGAGCAGATGCTGATTTCATCGTGCATGAATCAAAATCACGTGGTGAGGCTGATTTGCTGGTTTGCAAGGTTGAGGCAAAGCGGGACGCACTTAACCATGATGATGTCTGGTGTTTTGTCGATTCACGCAGTGATGCCACCTCCATCGTCAATTTTATCGATACCCGTGCCAATGCTGATCTGTTGATCTGTTATGTCAACAACCGTGGGGAATCCGGCTGGAGGACAGAACATCCTCTGCAGGGCAAGCTTTAGTGGGATGCAGTCAGTGCAGTCATTTCCTATAAATAAAATCGGGGGCCGCTATGTTGTCACCTGAACAAATAAATAAAATCAGGGAAACATTTCTGTCACAATCAAACAAACTTGATTTATCCCCTGTCGGCAAATACATCCCCAGGAAGATCATTCCACCCGTCTATTTTTTTCTGGCATTAATCATCATGGTAACGTTGGCGCATTTTGTGCCCATGTCTCATCTGATCTATGTTCCCCTGCGGGTATTCGGGGGTCTGCTGATATTGGCCGGGTTTGCCGTCACCGCCGGCAGTGCCTGCGGTTTTAAACTGGCA
>MGYU01000053.1:0-27092 GCA_001801885.1 Gammaproteobacteria bacterium RIFCSPLOWO2_12_47_11 | reverse complement strand
TATCGCTACAGCCGGAACCCGATGTATCTGGGCATGATGATCATGCTGGTGGGCGTATGGATAGCACTTGGCAGCCTGTCCCCGGTGCTTGTCATCCCGGTATTTTTTTTAATCATCCAGGAAGGGTTCATAAAATATGAAGAGGCTTTCCTGGAAGAGAGATTGGGTGATGAGTACCAGGACTATAAAAACCGGGTTAATCGCTGGATAGGCTGGCAACTTGAATAAACTGTTACTTGCTGATCTTGTCGTCCTTATTCATCTGGCTTTTGTGATCTTTGCTGTATTCGGGGCACTGTTGATAATCAAATGGCGCTGGATCATTTCCCTGCATCTGCCGGCTTTATTCTGGGCATTCTACATTGAAATTACCGGCGGTATCTGTCCGCTGACACCGCTGGAAAATTCATTACGCAGCAGCAGTGGTGAGTCCGGTTATAGCGGCGGATTCGTTGAATATTACCTGATACCGGTACTGTATCCGACCGGGTTAACCAAAGATGTTCAGCTGCTACTAGGAATCATTTTACTGGGGATCAATATACTCATCTATTCACGCATCATTATGAAAGTCCGCCGTTGATCTTGATCATCTCGCCGGTCATGTAAGACGATGCATCAGACGCCAGAAACACGGCAGCCTCGGCCACATCCTCCGGTGTACCGAAACGTCCCAGCGGTATCTCGCTGATCCTTGCTTCGTAGTATTTCCGGTCCATCATTTCTTCCGTAAAAGAGGTATGTATCCAGCCCGGTGCCAGAATATTGACACGTATTACCGGACCGTAGGTGCTGGCAAAAGACCGGCTGAAGCCGAGCACACCGGCCTTGACCGCTGCAAACATCTGCGGATTGCGCCCATGAAAACCGTGGATCGCCAGATCCCAGGACATATTGATGATTACGCCCCGGCCCTGCCCCTGCATGACTGGGACCAGGGCCCAGCAACAGGCTATCGTACCTTTCAGATCGATCTCAATCAACTGGTGCAGTTTTTCCTCATCTGACAGTTTTGCGCCCGATCCGGTCAGGATATCGGCACCGGCATTATTGACCCAGATATCAATTTTTCCGAATTCTGCCTGCGTTGTCCGGATCAGATTTTCAACCTGGTCCGGATGACCGACATTCGCCTGGATCGCCACAGCATGGCCGCCATTGGACCTGATTTCGCTCACGACCGTCTCTGCCCTGGCAACAGAATTGTTATAGTTGACAACTACCCGTGCACCCTCGCGGGCAAAGGCCAATGCCATGCTGCGGCCAATACCACTGCTGGCTCCGGTGATTACCGCGGTTTTCTGTTCAAGTTGGAGCATTTTCTATTTAAACTAGTCCCGTGTGACAATTTTATTGTAACGATTAATTATCAGCCTGACATTATGTTCGAAGAAATAAAAAATTTTTACCGCATCAGTGATGCGATTGCAACTGCGGGCCAGCCAACACCGGAACAGTTCCATGACATCAAACAGGAAGGTTTTGATGTAGTCATCAATCTTGCCCGGCACGATTCACCGGATGCCATTGAAGATGAAGCAGCGATCGTTGAAGGACTCAATCTTGACTATGTGCATATCCCCGTGGACTTCACGGCACCGGCGTTGAGTGATCTCAAGCGCTTTTTTGCCACCATGGACAGGTACAGGTTTAATAATATTTTTGTGCATTGTGCCTGTAACTGGCGCGTCTCTGCCTTTATTTTTCTATACCAAACGGTGAGATGTGATGTCCCGGTGGCCACCTCTGTCCGTGACCTGCATGCCGTATGGCAGCCGGATGAAACCTGGCTGGCATTTATCGATTCTATATTGAAGCATTACAACATTGATGCCTAACCCTGTTCCATTCATCCACGCACTGAAATGTGAGGCCATAGCATTAATTGCCCGCTATAAACACCGCGGTTTTAATGAATAGCAGCCAATATTACCTGCTTGCAACATTTGTCGTTTATCTGCTGATCCTGTTCGTGATCGGCTGGTTTGCCTGGCGCAATACCCATAATCACGCAGATTACATACTCGGTGGCAGAAGACTCGGGCGCTGGACCGCTGCACTCAGTGCCGGCGCATCTGACATGAGCGGCTGGTTATTACTGGGCCTGCCCGGCTTTGCTTATCTTGCCGGATTTGAGGCGATCTGGATTGCCGCCGGTTTACTGGCCGGAACCTGCCTGAACTGGTGGTTTGTTGCTCCCCGACTGCGTGAATATTCTATGGCCAGTAATAATGCCCTGACCCTGCCGGAATTTTTTGAACATCATTTCAATGATCATACACACAGCCTTAGATTGATAGCAGCACTGTTCATCCTTTTTTTTTATATCTTCTACACCAGTTCCGGCCTGGTTGCGGGTGGCAAATTATTTGAATCCGTCTTTGGCCTGCCATATACCTGGGCAGTATTTACCGGTACCGCGGCAATCCTGATTTATACGGTTTACGGTGGATTTCTCGCCGCCTGCTGGACTGATTTGTTCCAGGGTCTGTTGATGTTTTTTGCGCTGGTATTTCTTTCTCTGGTGGGATTAAAACTCGCCGGCGGCTGGGACATTACGGTAGCCACCATGCGCGTTGTCGATCCATCCCTCATCGATATGTGGCATACCGTCAACATGCAACCGTTAAACATCATGGCTATTTGTTCCCTGCTTGGCTGGGGGCTCGGCTATTTCGGGCAACCCCATATCCTGACCCGGTTTATGGCCATCGATTCTGTCAACAATATATCATCCGCCAGCTGGATAGCGATTATATGGACGGCCACCTGTCTCGCTGCCGCGCTACTGATCGGCTATACCGGTATCGCCTTGCTGGAAACACCACTCAAGGGCAGCGATGCTGAAAAGGTATATATTGAATTGGTCGCCCTGATCCTGCAGCCCGTTCCCGCAGGTATCTGTCTGGCCGCCCTGCTTGCAGCCATTATGAGTACGGCCGATTCCCAATTACTGGTGGCCTCATCTGCCATTACCGAAGATGTTTACCGGACATACTTCAGACAGTGTGCCACACAACAAGATCTGGTCAGAATGGGGCGCATTACCGTGATCGTCATCGCACTGTTGGCCATGCTGCTGGCCATGAAATATGAACAAAATGTACTCGAACTGGTGGCCTATGCCTGGGCCGGGTTTGGAGCCGCCTTTGGCCCTGCGTTATTACTGATCCTTTACTGGAAAGGGAGTACACGACGGGGCGCCATTGCAGGAATTATCAGCGGTGGCCTGACCGTGATCCTGTGGCACAGACTGGAGGGGGGAATATTTGATCTGTATGAACTGATCCCCGGCTTTCTGTTGGCGATCCTGGTTAATATCATTGTTAGCCTGCTGGATAACACCGGAAATAACCTTACACAACAATATCAATCTACAACTTATTAAAATTATTTACTTTTTTATGAAAATCTACCCCATAAAAGATGTCTCCTATTAGTGACATGCTGGCGATGAGCAGGGTTATTCTGGCGTTGAATAAACCGGATTACTCATGCATTTTGTGCACTGGTTGGCACTTTCTAATGGCTTATGCTTGATACTTATCACGATTAGCAAATTCCCTCCACACTATCCCGATCTGGCATAGCAATTGCTGCTTGTCTCCTGAGGACAAATAGAAACAAACTTATGACATATTCACTGGAAAAAGTAATCAGCGGTAAAAAAATAGAGATCCTCTACCGGCATGGCAATACGTCCGTCATAGGATCGCTGTTCATCTCTATTATCGCCGTCATAATTGTGTATTATTTCATCTGGCCAGCCGACAAACCGGTTGATGTTCTGCTCATATGGCTGGCCACGTTCCTGCTCGTTTCCACCATGCGCCTTTACGGGATAATACTGTACAAGAGCAATAAAGTAGGAATTGAGCAATCCAGGTACTGGCTGTATGCCTTCACATCCGGCGCCGCCATTTCCGCTTGTCTATGGGGTTTATTGTTCCTTTATCTGGTCGGTTTTATTGATAAAGAGTACAGATATTTCATTCTGTTCTTCATGGTCGGCCTGATCTCGGCTGCAGCCATTACTTATGCCACGTCACTGCTTGCATTTTTTATTAGCGCGCTTTGTATCATAGGGCCGGTCATCATTTACTTCATCCTGCACTCTGACCCGATCACCAATTATACGGGTCACCTTTTAATCGTATATTTAATGTATTTGCTGATCATCGCCCGTCAACTCAATAAAACACTGGAAGAGTTTCTGGCCCATGAATTCAATATTTCCAGACTGGAACATGAAAAACAATATGCCGCCATGTTGAACCGTGAACTTGAGGAAGAAATCCTGAAGCGGATAAATACGGAAGGAAAATTAAAGGATGAAATAATCAAGGCAGGGGCCCTCACTGACAAACTCGTCACCATCTCATCAAAAGACGGTTTGACCGGTATCAACAACCGCCGTAGGTTTGATGAGTATCTCGAAAATGAATGGAACCGGTCAGCACGCACAAAAACACCACTGTCTTTGATAATGTGTGATATTGATTTCTACAAGGCCTATAACGATACGTATGGTCATCTTGCCGGTGATGATTCACTCAAGAAAGTGGCCAATGTGCTGGAACATTACGCCAGACGTGCCGGTGACCTGGCGGCCCGTTTTGGTGGTGAAGAATTCGTTATCATCCTGCCTGATACGGAGTCAGACAAGGCCGTGCACATTGCTGAACAGATCAGGACGGCTGTGGAAGATTTGCATATTCAGCATAGTTCATCGCAAATCAGTGACTATCTGACGATCAGTCTGGGTGCTGCCACCATCATTCCATCACGTGATCAGAAACCCGGCACACTCATCAATTTTGCCGATGAAGCACTTTACCAGGCCAAAAAAACCGGCCGCAATAAAAGTGTTGTCTATGGTCAATGATCCCCGGATAAAAATAGAACGCTGGGGTTCTGGCAGCAATGAACCCTTATCTGAGGCCGCCCTGGTGAAACTGCTGGAACGGCAAGGCTATCGTTGTACCCGTTATACCTATCCTGCAGGGACATATTTTCCTGAACACAGCCATGACGTCGACAAGGTAGATGCTGTATTGAAAGGCCGGTTTAAAATCAGCCTCTACGGAGAAAGTGTTATTTTGATGGCTGGTGATTATATTTACATTCCTGCCAAAACCACGCACAGCGCGGAAGTTATAGGCAATGAATCCGTAGTCAGTATCGATGCTGTAAAATAACCTGAAAATATTATCAGGTCACCTCGCCCACCAGATTATTAAAATGGCTGCGTACACATTGGGTAACCTGATTATATTGTGCCAGAAATTTCTCTGCTGCCATGTCAGCATTTTTATCCAGATGTTCCATCGCCCGTGCCAGCGCATGAACGTCTTCCGGGTTCTGTGAAAATGCACTGATATTTTTCAAATCCATGATCCTCAAACAATTTTCTATTCTTTTAAGAAAGTCATAGGCATTTAACAGATCGTGACTTTGTTTAGCACTTATAATTTCCAGATCAGCCAGTTTACGCAATGCATTGCGGGTACTGGAAGTTCTCAAGTCAACATGTTCAGCGCCATGAAGCAACTGCAGGTAATGTGTTATGAAATCAATATCCATAATCCCGCCGGGCCCGCGTTTTATTTCATATTTGCCTGTCGGTCTCCCCAGTTCTTTCTCGACACGTAGACGCATTTTGGTGATATCAGATACCAGATATCTGGCATCATATTTCCGGTAAATCGCCGCTGAAATGGCACTGAGCGATTGTTCTCCCAAACCATTGGCATCATCTATTACCGGGCGGCAACGGGTCATCATTTGCCGTTCCCAGACTTCGCGTTCTGCAGTATGGTATTCAATGAAATATGGCGCCGGACTGATCAGGGTGCCTGAAGTGCCATGTGGCCGTAAACGCATATCAATTTCATACAGGATACCGTTAGGACTGGGAAGGGCGATATGGCGAAGTAATAACTGTATCTGTTTTATCATTCCGGCGGATGCGCCCTGGGTGTTGCCCGGATATAAAAATATCAAATCAAGGTCGGAGCCAAAATTCATTTCATTGCCGGCCATCCGGCCCATACCCAGAATAACTATTTCTTTATCTGAATAATGATATTCCCTGGCCAGGTACTGCATGGCAGTCCAGAGCGTCGCTTCTGCCAGATTAGTCAGTGCCTGTTCTGTCTGTTCCTGATTAAACTGCCCGGTTAACCAGGCCAGTAAAATACGAAACATGAATTCGTTTTTGCACACTCTGAGGTTCTCCATGCTTTCTTCCAGATCACCGGCATCAGCATTTGACAACAGGCTGTTTTTTAAATAATCAGTTGGAAACTTTTCCGGAACCGGTTCATCAATATATCTTGCGATTTCACGGCCACGAAAAAATACAAAACGGGTGAAATACCAGGAAGCGCCGAAAACTCTGGCCAGCAGGGAAATATTTTCCGGATATTGCCCCCACCCTTCCTTGCTGCAGACCGCCAACCAGCGGTCCATATTGGCAGCCGCCCTGTCCCTGTCCCAGACCGGTTCAAGTGCAGCCTGTATCTGCTGATTTAATCCGGTAACGTTCATAGTTTCTGACCGTTATGATTCTTTGGGCAAAATACGTTTAAAGCATGATTTCGCAACCTGACGGTGTTTCTCAAGTTGCCGGTCAAACCGTTCCACAGTCTGTTCATCAGAACTGCCGCCGAAACCCAGCGAACAGGCAATTTTCCTTCTCAGACGAATGTCATCCGGTAATAAATGCGTCTGCTGTTCATCAACCATTTGCAAACGGTTCTCGAGGCGGCGTAAAAAAAGGTAACTGTCGTTTATATCACTGCCATCCTCCCTTGATACAAACCCCAGCTTAACAAGATTTTCAAGGACCATCAGCGTATTTGTCGATTTCAAGACTGGATGGGTATGGGCATTGACGATCTGCAAAATCTGAATAAAAAACTCAATATCACGTATCCCTCCTTCACCCATTTTCACATTCCAGTTTTCATTCCTCCGGCGTTGTCTGGCCATATCATTTTTTATACGGATAAACCTTTCCAGATCATCACTGCCCAGTGAACGTAGATAAATAAAAGGTTCCAGACGGCCCAACAGATCCTCACCCAGTTTCCTGTCCCCACCACTGAGTATTCTTGCGCGTAACCAGGCAAATCGTTCCCATGCCTCTGTACTTGCTTCGTAATAATGCTCGGTCTCGTCTATCGAGATTACCAGTGGACCACTACGTCCCCAGGGACGCAGCTTGAGATCCACGCGATAGAGAAAACCATCCTCGGAAACCTCCTGCATCAGGGCATTGAACCTGCGGACATGGTCGATGACCCCGCCCAGATAGTCGAGTGCGCCGCTGTTAAACTCACTGTAATTTCTTGCTACAAAGATCAAATCTATATCTGAACTGTAATTCAGTTCATTCGCGCCCAGTTTGCCCATAGCAAAAATACAGAAAGGTATCTTTGAATGTTCACAGCCGGGATATTGTTTATCTGCAGCAGCCAGATGCATGGCCTTGATGATCACGTTATCTGCCAAATGACTCAATCGATCAAGAATTACAGGGTAGGAAAATTTTTCTGCCAGGTCCATCCAGGTGATTTTCAATAATTCCTGATATTTGAATGTCCTTAATGTGGAACTGTCTGATATGCCATCAAATTTATCCCGTTCCATGGCATTCGGACCATACAACGACACAATAACGCCCGGATGTCTGCAGAAATAGCGGAACAGAAAATTTGAGATTGAAATCAGATGGATGAAAGTTGGCATGGAGCCGGATGGCATTTTTGCCAGATAGCGACGCGCAGTTACATCTTGCAACAGTTGGTCCAGACGGATTGCAGCAGTCTCCGGATCAGGTGATTGCTGAAGCAAGGTAGTGTAATCAGACATCAGTTGACCATCGCATTCAGCAAATTACCGGTGATTGACTATGACGTAAGAGCCTGATTATGTGGGCTGATAGATATCACCACCCTGGTTTCTGAATTCACTGGCCTTTTCATCAAGTGCCTGTTCAAGCGCAGTTTGTGTGTCTGCAATACCTTTTGCCCTTGCATAATCACGGACATCCTGGGTGATTTTCATCGAACAGAAATTTGGTCCGCACATAGAACAGAAATGTGCCAGCTTGTGTGCCTCTTTAGGCAGGGTTTCATCATGAAATTCCTGCGCGCGGTCAGGATCCAGACCCAGATTGAATTGATCCTGCCAGCGAAATTCAAATCTTGCCTTGGACAGAACATTATCCCGCAATTGTGCTGCCGGATGTCCTTTTCCGAGATCAGCGGCATGAGCAGCAATTTTATAAGTGATAATCCCCTCTTTCACATCATCTTTGTCCGGCAGGCCCAGATGTTCCTTGGGCGTAACGTAACATAACATGGCCGTACCATACCAACCGATCATGGCTGCACCAATGGCCGAAGTAATATGATCATAACCTGGTGCAATATCCGTGGTCAGTGGTCCGAGAGTATAAAACGGAGCCTCATGGCATTCCTCCAGCTCCTTTTCCATATTTTCCTTGATGAGATGCATAGGCACATGGCCGGGTCCTTCGATCATGACCTGCACATCGTGTTTCCAGGCGATTTTCGTGAGTTCGCCGAGTGTACCCAGCTCCGCGAACTGGGCCTCATCATTGGCATCAGCAATTGATCCCGGCCGTAAACCATCACCCAATGAAAACGAGACATCATAATTCTTCATAATCTCGCAGATCTCCTCAAAACGGGTATATAAAAAACTCTCTTTGTGATGCGCCAGACACCACTTGGCCATGATGGAACCGCCGCGTGAAACGATGCCGGTCAGACGTTTTGCTGTAAGAGGAACATAAGCGAGGCGAACACCGGCATGGATAGTGAAATAATCTACGCCCTGCTCCGCCTGCTCAATGAGGGTGTCGCGGAAAATCTCCCAGGTAAGGTCTTCGGCCTTGCCATTGACCTTCTCCAGAGCCTGATAGATTGGTACGGTACCAATCGGCACGGGAGAATTACGAATGATCCATTCGCGGGTTTCATGAATATTCCTGCCCGTGGACAAGTCCATGACCGTATCAGCACCCCAGTGTATGGCCCAGACCATTTTTTCTACTTCTTCTTCAATGGATGACGTCACGGCAGAATTGCCGATATTGGCGTTGATCTTCACCAGGAAATTGCGGCCGATGATCATCGGCTCGATCTCCGGATGGTTGATATTGGCCGGGATGATCGCACGGCCCCTGGCCACCTCTGCCCGTACAAACTCCGCTGTAATCACATCCGGTATTTGCGCGCCAAATCCCATGCCGGTATGGCGTCTGGCTAATGTCGTACCTTTATAGTCCTGCAGTTTCTGGTTTTCGCGGATGGCAATAAATTCCATTTCCGGGGTAATGATGCCCTGCCGGGCATAGTGCATCTGTGTCACATTACAGCCGGACTTTGCACGCCGGGGTAATCTTGAACATTCATAGCGCAATTGACTGAGATCGGGATCCTGCATGCGCTTGCGTCCATACTCGGAAGTAAAATCATGCAGTTGTTCAGTATCACCGCGTTCCTCAATCCAGGCACGGCGCAGGGGCGATAATCCATTGCGAATATCGATTATAATCTCAGGATCGGTATACGGTCCGGAAGTATCATATACAGTCAGTGGAGGATTTTTTTCAACGCCCGATTGGGAGTGGGTGTCGGACAGTGCAATCTCCCGCATCGGTACACGTAGATCAGCACGGTTACCCACGACATAAATCTTGCGGGAATTCGGCAGGGACGCCATTATCTGCTCAGGAATTTTGGCGTTTTTGCTATAAAATGACCTGGGGATAGCGCTCATGGTAGATATAGGTCCTCGTGAATATTGAAAGAGTCTGAGCGCCCGGATATGGTGTGAATGTGCCTGCTTTCCTACGCCGGTTCTAACCGGATCAGGTTCAAGGGTCACTCTCAGCCCGTTTGGGCGCCCCTAGCCGCACGACTCATGCTTAATACTATATAATATAACAACTTTTGAGGTAATGTACTTATTATGAATACGCAAATGAACTTTGAACAGGCCCGCTTCAATATGATTGAGCAGCAGATCAGGACGTGGGAAGTGCTCGATCAAAATGTGCTTGATCTGATTGCAGAAATACACCGGGAAGATTTTGTCCCGGTTGAATACTACCAACTGGCCCTGGCAGATGTGCAAATACCACTGGCACATCAGCAGGTGACGATGACACCCAAAGTGGAAGCCCGCTTGTTGCAGGCCCTGGATATTCAAAAGACAGACAAGATATTGGAGATCGGTACCGGTTGTGCTTATCTGACTGCCCTGCTGGCGCGATCGAGTCACCATGTCACCAGCGTTGATATCTATCCTGAATTTACCAGTGAAGCAAAAATCAAGCTTACACGACATGGTATTCAGAATATCACTCTGGAAACGGGTGATGCCATACGGGGCTGGAGTAATCAGAGTCCGTATGATGTTATCGTGGTCACTGGTTCAGTTCCGGTACTGGACAGCTGTTTTCAGGAACAACTTAACCTACAGGGCCGGCTGTTTATTATCACCGGAGTGGCACCTGTGATGGAGGCCCTGTTAATAACCCGGGTCGGCGATAATGAATGGTTGAAAGAATCCCTGTTTGAAACCGATATACCTGCACTGATAGGGGCGCCAACAATATCAGAATTCAAGCTGTAATTGGTCCATCATGAAACAAATTACACCGGAAGAATTAAAACTTTACATGGATGCGGGCAATTCACCGGCCCTTCTTGATGTGCGTGAAACCTGGGAATACGAAATCTGTCATATAGATAATTCTGTTAATATCAGTATGTCGCTGATTCCGTCCCGGATTGCAGAGTATAAGCCTGACCAGGAAATTGTCGTTATATGTCATCATGGTATACGCAGTTTGCAGATGGCCAGTTATCTGGAAACACTGGGATATACCAAAATCAGTAATCTTGCGGGCGGTATTGATGCCTGGGCCAGGACTATAGAACCGGCCATGACCCAGTACTAATTCAATAATCAATAAAAACGGAACTATTACCTTGCGCAGTTTGTTTTTTTCATTGTTCAGAATGCTGTGTTGTTTATCGATCTGTACAACGTCAGCCGGGGCGGTTGATCTGATACAGGTATATAAGCAGGCTGAGACCAGCGATCCGCTGTATAAACAGGCTGTTGCCGCATACAATGCCGTGCGTGAGGCCAAACCGCAGGCCTGGGCCCAGTTAATGCCGGTGCTCAGCCTCAATGCCCACACTGCGAGCAATGATCAGGACATCAGTACTGCGGTGTTCGGGACATCCGGAGAAGTGAGTTTTAATACACATGGCTATTCACTGGACATTTCACAACCCGTATTCCGTTTTGACCGGTTTCTGGCCCTGGGTCAGGCTGATAGCCAGATACTGCAGGCCGAAGCCCAGCTCAATGCGGCACAACAGGATTTGATAGTACGTGTTTCAGAGCGGTATTTTGAAGTCCTGGCAGCCATCGACAATCTTGATTTCGTCCGTGCCGAGCGGGTTTCTTTGCACCGGCAACTGGATCAGGCCAAACAACTCTTTGAAGTTGGCTTGATTGCCATCACTGACGTGCAGGAAGCTCAGGCCGGTTATGATCGTTCGGTTGCCAATGAAATACTGGCTGAAAATGCCATTGACAACGCACGTGAGGCATTGCGTGAGGTCACTGGCGAATACCAGACCGAACTCACACCACTGGGTAAAAATATGCCATTGGTCAGTCCGCAACCGGAAATTATCGAGGAATGGAGCCGGATTTCCCAGGAACAGAACATGCAGGTGATTGCATCAAGGCATGAACTGGAGACAGCACGGCAAACTATCAATATCCAGCAATCCGGACATCTGCCCACGCTTGATATTGTAGCCAGAAAGGGTTTTGAATCCGGCGGAGGAAGATTTGGTGGTACGCAGATAGATGCGACTTCAATTGGTCTGGAGTTAAACTTGCCACTGTTTCAGGGTGGTCTGGTCAATTCCTACACCCGGGAAGCCCGGCATCTTTACGATCAGGCGCTGGAACGCCTTGAACAACAATTCCGGGCTGCCCAGCGGCAAACCCGTGAAGCCTATCTTGGGGTAGTCTCAGGCGTCAGTCAGGTCAAGGCATTAGACCAGGCGGTCACTTCCAGCCAGACAGCATTGCTGGCGACCGAGACGGGCTTTGAAGTTGGTACGCGCACTGCTGTAGACGTTGTTGCTTCGCAACGTGCCCTGCTACAGTCCAAACGTGATTATGCGCGTGCGAGATATGATTACATTCTGAATACCCTGCGCCTTAAACAGGCGGCCGGCACACTTGCCCCGGAAGATTTAGAGGAAATTAATTCCTGGCTGGAACAATAATATCCGGAGGATACTGTGCAAACCAGGGTTCACCAAATTCAAAAAATATAATCAAGAATAATGATATGCCCGACCAACTGACTGCAGATAACCTGATATGTTCAGCTGAGCACAGTTGTCTGCTGATCATCGACATTCAGTCCCGTCTGACTGCTACCATGCCCGTCAAGGTACTGGAAAGACTAAAAAGAAACTCAATCATGTTATTGAACACGGCCAACCACCTTTCAATACCGGTATTTGCTACCCAGCAATACCCTGAAGGACTTGGTCCGATGGAAGCAGTGATAAAAAACCTGCTGCCCGAGGGTTACCGGCATTATGATAAAACCTGCTTTTCCTGTGCCCAGGCAGAAAATTTTATGCAGGATCTCGAGGCCACAAACAGAAAACAAATCATCATCATGGGCGTGGAAGCCCATATCTGTGTCCTGCAAACGGCGATTGACCTGCGGGTTGCGGGATATCACATATTTGTTGTAACTGACACTGTCTGCTCCAGACAGCGTGAAAATTATGAGAACGCGATCCAGAGACTGCAATGTTCAGGCATTATCAC
Organism: Gammaproteobacteria bacterium RIFCSPLOWO2_12_47_11; assembly: GCA_001801885.1. Classification (GTDB taxonomy): domain Bacteria; phylum Pseudomonadota; class Gammaproteobacteria; order Eutrophobiales; family Eutrophobiaceae; genus 2-02-FULL-47-50. The sequence goes on along the minus strand of MGYU01000053.1, from coordinate 14,177 downwards.
CTGCAATACCGAATCAGTACTGTTTGAGTGGTTAAGAGATGCAAAACATCAGCATTTCAAGACTGTGTCTGCGCTGGTAAGGCAAACATCAGGCTGACAAGTGGGTCGCCAGTGTCTCCAGTAGGGTTGTTTTTCTGACTGGTTTGGATAAATGTGAATTACAACCTGCGTCCATGCATTTATCTATTTCTTCCCTGCTGGCATGGGCTGTCAGTGCAATAATCGTCGTGGCTGGTTGATTGTTTTCAGCTTCCCAGTCACGTATCCTGCGGGTGGCGGTATGTCCATCCATTACCGGCATTTGTACATCCATAAATACCAAGTCGTATTTTTTCTGTTGAAACATCTCTACTGCCATTTGTCCGTTTTCGGCCTCATCAATTTCAAAGGCTGTCTTTTTTAGATAGGCTTTGAATAACATGCGGTTGTCATGGTTATCATCAACCAGTAATATGTTTTTTCCTTTGCCAGGTTCAGGACGATCAGCAACGTGTTGTTTTATTTTTACGTGTTCCTGTCTATTCAGGAAACTATTGTGCACAACCTCAAGTAATTCATGTTGTTTTACCGGTTTCACCAGATAAGTATCGATACCAAATTCCCTGTTCCTGTTTACATATTCATTCAAATCTGCAGAATTGACCATCATGACATAATACATATCATGTCCATGCAGTTTTAAATCATTGACCAGTTGAAAACCAGGGATATCAGGCAAATCACTGTCGACTATTATCATGTCAAAATGCATTTTCTTATTAACTGCATTTTCGATGAACGTCCGTGACTGACCGGCATCATTAACACCGCTTACTACCGCACCCTTTGCCTCAAGAATTTCACCGATGATTGCCCGAATGGAGGTATTCCCTGACACCAGCAAGATACGTTTATCCCTGATTACAGGATAATCTTTCATGGATCCGGAAGTCCCATTCTGATTGACAGGCAAGTGCAGAATAAATGAAAAAGTGCTGCCCTTACCCAATTCACTCTCCACCCATATATGGCCACCCATTAATTCAACCAGACTTCTGGATATTGTCAGACCAAGACCTGTACCGCCATACCTGCGTGTCGTAGAGGAATCAGCCTGAGTAAAGCTTTCAAAAATCGCATCCTGCTTTTCTTTCGGTATACCTATACCGGTATCCCTGACCGTAAACAGCAAATTGTCCGGATCATCAGAGTTCTTTTGCATATCTACATTAACAATAATTTCACCCTTCTCAGTAAATTTGAGTGCGTTACTGATCAGGTTTAAAAGAATTTGTCTTAATCGTGTTGGATCACCCATACGGTCCGGATTGATATCCGGACTGACGTGACACATCAGCTCAACCTCTTTTTCCGACGCCTTGAGGGCGTAGATTTCAACCGATTCTTCCGTTATATTCAGGACACTGATGGGTATAGATTCAAGGATTAACTGGTGAACTTCAATCTTCGACAGATCAAGAATATCATTGACCAGACTAAGCAATGTGTCACCAGCCCGCTTGAATACATTGATATATTTTCCCTGCTCGTCTGTAAGCTGTGTTTCAGACAGTAATTCAGACATCCCGATGATCGCATTCAATGGCGTTCTAATCTCATGACTCATAGACGCCAGGAATTCAGATTTCATCTGGTTCGCCTGGATTGCCTGGTCACGCGCCGTGGCCAGTTCCAGTGTCTGTTCATTGACTTTCCTTTCAATGACAATATTACGTTCGCGTAACTCCCGGGCCTGCAGCTCTTTGGCCCGGATTAACGCCACCAGTAAGAGTGTTACACCAATACCGACTATTAAAGCGGAGTAAATAAGGCCTTTCTCGATGTCGTGCCAATAAATATTCTTGCGTATCTCAAGCTTGATGGACGAGGCAGGCAGTTGTATCAGGTTGTTATCCACAATAGGCGCTATCAACCAGCCTCTCGCGGAATTTGTCTCTGCTTCTTTCTTGAGCAGGAGCTGTCTGCCAATACTGGCGAATTCGCTGTAAAGAGTCAGTGACAAATCATCCGGCAATGTAATTTGATCAAAAAATTTCTCCGGGTCTGTGGATATCAGGATCATGCCCCTGATACTATCTGTATTACTGTTGTTATAGATCAACCTGTATACGGCATAATAAAGCGCTTCGTCTGATTCAATAACAGATGATACCGTGGGTGATGATTCTGCTGATAACAAATTTCTGACCAGCCGCTGGAACCTCTCATCTTTATTTATATCCTCTCCAGTGGCGAACATTTTTATTTTGCGTGCCTCTTCATACAAGAGCATGAATGAATGGTCATCTTGCCTTTCTTGTACCTGAGGAAAATAGGCGATGGTCTCTATGAAAGGATAATTTTCAATCAGGCTTCTGACATATAATCTGAAAGACTGATCGGGTAAACCGGGACTACTCTTGATGTAGGCTGTGAGATCGTTAATGACATTATTAGTGACAAGTACATTATGTGCGATGGTCTGTTTCAGTGAAGTCAACTCATGTGCAAACTCCCTCTTTTTTACTTCTATTGAATTATTCCATGCAATTGAGAACAGGGTTACGGCAAATGCAGCACCCAGTATTCCGGTAAATGCATATATCAACCATATCGGCGTTCTGTCCTCTGTACGCAAGACCATACTGGGACGTCAGCTATCTGGTTGGCGATGAATAACCGGGGTCATTGGTACTTGACTTCTATACTCTGCAGATAATCGGTCAGATCAGAAATCAGTTGATTAATCCTTTCCATGTCATTTATTATCGCAGATGCCTCAATTCCGGCGCCCAGTTCTGTGATCTTTGCAAAACCATATCCACCACCAACACCTTTAAGGCTGTGGCCAACTGACTTTAGTGCGGCAAGGTCACCCTGTCCGGCAGCATTTTTCAGTATTTCGATGTCCTTGATACGGTTTTCAAGAAACCCGGGGATTAATTCTTCCAGATCAGGATCAATATTAACGATTATTTTTTCCAGACTCATGTTATACCTCCGGACTGGTTTTGATTCTTTTATTATCAGGACCGGCCATTTTATCTGTAATCCGCTGGATCAAGATCATGCTGACCGAGCAATTTATAAAATTCCGTGCGGTTTCTTCCCGCAATTTTTGCTGCATTGGCAACGTTACCAGTGGATATCCGTAATACACTGACAAGATAATTCTTCTCGCATTCCTGCTTGACCTCCCTGAGTGTCTTAATCTGTTGTGGTCTGTCCTGTAATGCCTTTTTTACCAGGTTCAGGGGAATTACATTTGTTTTGCATAATGTCGCACACAGATCCACTACATTGATAAGTTGCCTGATGTTTCCGGGCCATATCGATGACATCAGATATTCAACCGCAGCCGGTGCAAAGTGTTTTAACTGTTTGTTGTTCCTGTTTGCATATTGTTGCAGATAATAATCCGCCAGTAACGGGATGTCTTCACTGCGTTCAGCCAGGGCCGGCATATGTAACGGGATAACCTTAAGACGATAAAACAAATCCACCCGGAATTCCCCTTCGTTAACGGACTTCTCCAAATCCTTGTGAGTAGCCGAGATGATTCTGACATCAATAGGATAGGATTTTGTTGATCCCACCGGACGCACTTCCAGATCCTGTAATACCCGCAACAATTTGACCTGCAGGTTCAGTGGCATGTCACCTATTTCATCAAGAAACAATGTGCCGCCATTGGCGGCCATAAATAAACCCTCATGGCGTGTATTGGCCCCCGTAAATGCCCCTTTCTCATGCCCGAACAATTCTGATTCAAGCAGATGTTCCGGGATCGCCCCGCAATTGACTGCAATAAATGGATGATTACAGCGGGAACTCCCTTCGTGGATAGCCTTGGCAATGACTTCCTTGCCCGTCCCGGTTGCCCCACTGATAAATACGGTGACGTTACTGTCCGCTACTGTTTCTGCAAGCTCCAGGAGTTCAACCATCTGTTTGCTGCGATACAGGACGTTTCTCGCAAAGCCGTCACCTGCTTTGCTGTCTTTGGTGATGCGCAATACCTGCCTGACCTGACTCACCAACTCAGTCTGGTCAATGGGTTTGGTCAAAAATGCAGAACAGCCAAGATGGGTGGCCTTGATGGCATCCTGGATCTGTGCCTGACCACTCAACATGATTACGGGAAACAAGGGATTATCGGAATGAATTGCCGTGAGTAATTGCATGCCACTCATGCCGTTCATATACAGATCAGTAATCACCAGATTGGGGCTGTTGCCAGTAATCTCTGCCAGGGCCTGCTCACCGGACATGGCGGTGGAAATATTAAAACCTTCCCTGGTCAGCCAGTTGGTCAGTAATGTCAGGATTTCCTGATCATCATCGACAACCAGAATGCGGTAATTACTGTTCAATTTCTTTTCAGTATCAGTTTCCATAAATCTGCATGAGTATCACTCAACCGTCACCGATTTGGCGAGATTTCGTGGTTGATCAACATCTGCGCCTTTGAGCACAGCAATATGATAGGCAAATAACTGTAACGGCACAGTGTAAATTACCGGGGCAATCGAGTCATCAACTGGCGCAATTTTGAGCACCTGCACATCCGGACTTGCCTCGACGCCTGCTGTTGAGTCTGTAAAAACATATAACCTGCCTCCTCTGGCCCTGACTTCCTGCAAGTTTGATTTAAGCTTTGCCAGCAAATCATTATTGGTGACTACTGCGATTACCGGCATATCTTCATCTACCAGGGCAAGCGGCCCATGTTTTAATTCACCCGCAGGATAGGCCTCAGCATGAATATAGGAAATCTCTTTTAATTTCAGCGCTCCCTCCATGGCGACCGGCAGCATGGTTCCTCTTCCCAAGTATAGTGCATGGTGTTTGTTGATGAACTGTTGGGCAAGCATTTTAATTTGATCATTCAACTCCAGTGCTGCATTGATTCTTCCGGGCAGACTCTGCAGATGATTAACGATGCGTTTTTCCGTTTCCGGTTTAAGTCCATGACGCCTGCCCAATACAAGTACAAGCATTAACAAGGCCACCAGTTGCGCGGTAAATGTCTTGGTTGAAGCAACGCCTATTTCAGTGCCTGCGCGGGTCATGAGTACCAGTTCTGATTCCCGGGTCAGGGAACTTTCAGCCACATTGCATATGGTGAGACAGCCCGTGTACCCTGACTCCTTGGCAAGACGCAACGCTGACAATGTATCTGCTGTTTCACCTGATTGTGAAATGGTAATAAACAATGTACCAGGTCTTACAACCGGTTGACGATAACGAAATTCACTTGCGACTTCTACATCACAAGGGATACCCGCGATGGATTCTGCCCAGTAGCGCGTTATCAATGCAGCATGATAACTGGTCCCGCAAGCCACAATCTTCAGGGCCTGCACACCATCAAAAATCTTGCCAACGTTATTTCCAAAAACAGATTCATCCACCAGACCGTCAATGATCCTGCCTTCCAGGGTTTCAGCTATGGCCTTGGGCTGTTCAAATATTTCCTTGAGCATATAGTGACGGTAACCGGTTTTGTCTGCCACATCGTGGATAACTTCAGAGATTGCGACAGGCCGCTCAACTGGTTCTCGCCTGGAATTATAAATGGTGATTTTCCCCCGTTTTATATCTGCAACATCACCGTCAGCAAGGAAAATGAATTTCCGGGTAACCGGCAATAAAGCCAGCACATCTGACGCAATAAAATGCTCACCTATGCCTATTCCTATGACCAGTGGACTGCCATGCCGCGCTGCAATCAATCGATCCGGTTGGGCCAGACTGATCACACCCAATGCATATGCGCCTTTAAGCATATCCACCGTATTAAACACGGCATTTAAGAGATCATCACCCTTGCTGCAATAATCATATACCTGGTTAACAATAACCTCGGTATCCGTATCAGAATGAAACTCATAACCCTGCTTTAATTGTAATGCCCTGAGTTCTTCATGATTTTCTATGATGCCATTGTGCACCAATGCGACCTGATTGCGGCAAACATGCGGATGTGCATTATTAACGGAGGGTTTGCCATGTGTTGCCCAGCGTGTATGGGCGATGCCTGTACTGCCACATAAAGGATTCTGTGTTAATTCCTGTGCGAGGTCCGTGACCTTCCCGGCTACACGCACTCTTTGAATTTCAGTATTCTTATTGATAACAGCGATACCGGCTGAATCATATCCCCGGTATTCCAGGCGCCTGAGCCCTTCTATCAGGATGGGTGAGACGTCACGTTGTGCAACTGCACCTACGATTCCACACATGATACGACCACATTCATTAAAATTTAATTATCCTCATTGACTGGATTAACGACTTTCCAAACCTGAATGAATATTATTATGTTACCTGTATGCAGGCTGATACAGTTATTTTTTCTCAATATATGTATCGTGGCTCATAAAACGTTTAGCCGGGTCACGAATAAATTTATTGGCTTCGAGTTTGGCGTGCATCTGCTGGTTGGGTGTGATCTTGTTACTTCCGGTTACTGATTCAAGCAGACGTTTGGCCGTCTCATGTCCCTGTTGAGACGCTGCAAAATACCAGATAAATGCCTGGTAAAAATCCTGTGGCACGCCATGTCCATACTGAAACATATCGCCATAATTTCGCTGGGCATCCGGATGACCGGCCTTTGCAGCATGTTCATACCATTTAACTGCTTCCTTGTAATTCTTCGAAACACCAAGTCCCAACGCATACTGAATGCCAAGGTAATTTTGTGCCTCTTGATCACCATCTAGTGCGCGCGGCAACCATAACTCATATGCGGTTTCATATTTACCCTGTTCAAAGGCGAGTTTTGGATCATCGTGTCCCGTACAGGACAATAGGGCCGTCAAAATAATTATGGCCAGCGCTGGTATGAATAAATCCATGATCGTGCAATAAATCCAGTGACTTGTTGTTATGCAGCCCATTTTAACTTAAATTTACATAAAATTGCTGTATTGAATATTCGAGAAATGATGCCAGACATCTTTGACATGCTATTCCTTGCGAGGGCACAGTTTGCCTTTACTATTGCTTTCCACATTATCTTTCCGTCTTTCACGATAGGCCTGGCCAGTTATCTGGCCATGCTTGAAGGCTTGTGGTTGAAAACCGGAAAGGAAGCCTATCTCACCCTGTACCGCTTCTGGATAAAGATATTTGCCATCACCTTCGGCATGGGCGTGGTTTCCGGCGTGGTGATGAGTTATCAGTTTGGTACCAACTGGAGCCGGTTTTCCGAGGTCACCGGCAATATCCTGGGCCCCCTCCTGGGTTATGAAGTCCTGACCGCCTTTTTCCTGGAGGCCTCTTTCCTGGCCATTATGTTATTCGGCTGGAACCGGGTGGGCCGCAAACTGCATTTTGCCTCCACCTGTATCGTGGCGATTGGCACATTGATCTCCGCTTTCTGGATACTGGCTGCAAACAGCTGGATGCATACACCGGCGGGATATGAAATCAGGGATGGTATTTTTTATGCCATAAGCTGGCTCGAAATTATATTCAATCCGTCTTTTCCCTATCGCTTTTTCCATATGGTCCTGGCAACCTATTTGACGACTGCATTTGTTGTCGTTGCCGTCGCTGCTTATCTGCTCATCTCCGGGAAAAAAAATCCGGCTGTTATTACCATGATGAAAATGGGGATCATCTTTACTTGTATCGTTGTGCCATTACAGATGATTGCCGGGCACGAACATGGCGTGAGCGTTTTTGAACACCAGCCTGTAAAACTGGCCGCCATGGAAGGCCACTGGGAAACACACACCGGTGCTCCGCTGGTATTATTTGCCCTGCCCGATGAAGAAAAAGAGAAAAACCATCTCGAACTGGCAATTCCCAAGTTGGGAAGTTTGATCGTTGCCCATGATATCAATGCTGAAATCAGGGGATTGAAAGAATGGCCACAGGAAGAACGGCCACCGGTAGCCATTGTATTCTGGAGTTTCCGCATCATGGTCGGGATAGGTATATTGATGCTGTTTACTGCATTTGCCGGTTTGTGGTTATTCAAAACCGGAAAACTCGATTCGAATAAAAACTATTTACGATTGTGCCTGCTGATGGGGCCAACCGGATTTATCGCAGTGATTGCCGGCTGGTTTACTGCCGAGGTCGGGCGGCAGCCATATACCGTCTACGGTTTAATGAAAACCATTGATTCGACATCGCCTGTGACCGCCAACAGTGTGGGCATGTCTCTGATCGTTTTTGCATTTACCTATATTGTGGTGTTTAGTGCAGGGCTTGGTTACATTCTCAAACTGATGAATAAAGGACCCGTGGACCCGTCGCATCCAGAAACAGATTTCGAATCAAAACCGGTACTGGGTACCCGACTGGACATTGGTGATTACGAACACCAGTTAAAAATTTCTTCCCATCCAATCACTGGTGAAAAACCGGGATAAGTATTATGGAAAGTATTGATCTGCCACTCATCTGGGCCGCAATACTGGCGATTGCAGTTTTCATGTATGTCCTGCTGGATGGCTTTGACCTGGGGATAGGTATCCTGTTTCCCTTTGCGCCAAAAGACGAAGACCGTGATTTAATGATGGCTTCGGTGGCACCGGTATGGGATGGCAATGAAACCTGGCTGGTGCTGGGTGGTGGCGGATTATTTGCCGCATTTCCCAAGGCCTATGCGGCACTGATGCCATCAATATACATGCCTGTCGGCTTTATGCTCATTGCCCTGATCTTTCGTGGTGTCGCCTTTGAATTCCGTTTTTCTGCAAAGGGCGTCATGCACCGTGTCTGGAACCAGGCATTTCACTGGGGTTCAACCGTAGCTGCCTTCAGCCAGGGATTGATCCTCGGTGCAATGGTACAGGGAATTGCACTGGAAGACGGAAGATTTGCGGGTGGTATGTTTGACTGGCTGACACCGTTCAGTTTCTTTACCGGATGTGCTCTGGTATGGGGTTATGCCTTGCTCGGATCAACCTGGTTGATTATCAAGACCGAAAATGAACTTTTGCACTGGTCGCGGCAGATGGCTGTAGTTTCCATGATCGTCGTCATCATTTGTCTTGTTATCGTCAGTCTGGTAGTACCCTTGATGGATTGGACGGCTGCGAATCGCTGGGGAATACACTACCCGAATATTGACTGGTCAATTTTATTACCACTGGCACCCATACCGGTATTAACAGCAGTATGTTGCTGGTTACTGGCCAAATCACTGTCCGACAGAAAATCTCATCACAAACCATTTATCTTTTCTATTCTGATCTTTGCGCTGGGATATATCGGCCTGATTTTCAGTTTCTATCCCTATATCATTCCCTACAGTCTTACCATTCATGATGCAGCTGCAGCACCTAATTCACAGGCATTGTTACTGGCGGGCACCCTGATCCTGTTACCGATGATTCTGGCCTATACTGCTTACGTTTATTGGGTATTCCGCGGCAAGGTTGATATACATGCCGGATATCACTGAGCCTGCTGCACAAAAAGAAGGAACAAAAAAAAGCCAGGTTTTATGGTTTATATGGCTTTATTGCGCGGGATTGATTGTGACGGGGCTGGTGGTTTATTTTCTTCGGTGGTTGATTGGGGTTTAGCCAGTGGATAATGATTGAAAGTGAATTAGATCATTTTCTTGATGATAACCTAAAAAAAACAAGTTGGTCGGGGCGAGAGGATTTACTCCGGACTTTCCTGTCCTTCGCCCTACGGGCCAATGGCGCTGTGCGCCATTGTTCAAATTTGTTCCCGACAAATTTGTGAACCTCTAATTCGGTTCCATCTCCCGCCAACACTCAAAAATTTTCCGGCCTCATATCTTTGCAAGAGGCCGGAAAATTTTAGAATTGGTCGGGGCGAGAGGATTTGAACCTCCGACCACCTGCACCCCATGCAGGTGCGCTACCAGGCTGCGCTACGCCCCGGAAAGACAGTGACAAGTTACAAGTGAAAAGTCACAAGTATTGTAACAGTAATTTATGAACTTACGATAAAACAAGATTACAGCAGCTGGCTGGTGTTCGAACCTTGTAACTTATGACTTATTACTTGTGACTATCTTCTCAGCAGATCGAGTACACCTTCCAGTTCCGTACGTAGCTGCTTGATGATCTGCTGACTCTGGTTGGAATCATCCCTGGCCTCATCACCGGAAAGACGCTGCCTGGCACCACCAATAGTAAACCCCTGTTCGTAGAGCAAACTGCGGATCTGGCGGATCAGTATCACATCATGACGCTGATAATAACGGCGGTTACCCCGGCGCTTCAGTGGTTTCAGTTGGGGAAATTCCTGCTCCCAATAGCGCAGGACATGTGGTTTGACTGCACAGAGGTCACTGACCTCTCCGATAGTAAAATAGCGTTTACCCGGTATTGCCGGCAGTTCAATATTACTCGATGCTTCCAGCATATGCCTCTACTCGCGCCTTTAATTTCTGCCCGGGACGGAAGGTGACCACCCGTCTGGCTGTAATTGGAATTTCCTCACCCGTTTTGGGGTTACGCCCGGGGCGCTGGTTTTTATCACGCAGGTCAAAATTTCCAAATCCGGATAACTTGACTTGATTACCGGATTCAAGTGCCGCCCGGATTTCTTCGAAAAACATCTCAACAATTTCCTTGGCTTCGCGCTTGTTGAGGCCTAATTCCTCATAAAGCTTCTCAGCCATTTCAGCTTTCGTCAGTGCCATGATTATTTTTCTCTCAATGTACCACCCAACTCGTTTTTGAGTCTGGATAGGACTACCCCCATGCTTGCTTCGACTTCCTCATCTGTAAGAGTGCTAGAAGATCCCTGAAAGGTCAAGCCCATTGCAAGACTTTTTTTCCCTAGATCAATACCTTCGCCCTGATATACGTCAAACAACTCTAGGTTAATCAGGGTACCTGTAGTCGCATTTTTGATGCATTTTATAACTTGATCCAGTGTTATTTTGGCCTCAACCACTATCGCCAGGTCCCGTTTAACCACTGGAAATTTCGATAATTTCCTATATTTTGCAGTTATTTGCTTCGAAATGCTTTGAATATCTAATTCAAATACATAAACTGCCTGGACCAGTCCCAGCCTTAACTGCAGAGCAGGATGCAAGGCCCCGAGCTGACCAATATATTGATTTTCAAAAAATATCCCCGCTGATTGCCCGGGATGCAGGGCCGGCTGGTTGACTGGCCTGAATTCTGCCTCCTCCTGATTAATCCCGCTCATTCTGAGGATTTCTTCAACATCTCCCTTAATATCAAAATAATCACATGAAGTATACTTATTATCCCATTGTTTATTATAAATATTTCCATGTATTATCCCGCCAATCACTGGAATTTGGCTGATGTATCCGCCTGTTTTGTGAAAAACCAGACCTGTCTCAAACAGCCTGACCCTGGGCTGCTGCCGGTTTAGATTATAAAGTAAAGCCTGTATCAGGCCCGTCCAGGTCGTGGTCCGCATAACGGACATGTCAGCTGCTATCGGATTGGCCAGTTCGATACTATCAGTAGCCGGTGTAATGAGTTGCTGCAGCTCTTTATCAACAAAACTGTAGGTAATAGCCTCCTGGTAACCCCGGTGAACCAACAATCTGCGTATCTTTTGTAATTGAATATATTCTGGCTGATCTGTATAGAACCTGGATGAGGTCTGCAACGCCTGCTCAGGGATAGTATCGTAGCCCTGTATACGGGCAATTTCTTCAATAAGATCGACTTCAATGTTGATATCAAACCGGTAGGGAGGTGGCATGACTTTCAGTTCATTATTTTTGCCGGTCACCCGCATACCCAGTGATTGCAGTATTCTGATCACTTCAGTTTCATCCACATCAATACCGAGGACACGCCTGATTTCTACACTTCTCAAATTGATCAAACTGCGTAGAGGCAGATACTCAACTGCAGTCTCTTCAATAACAGCGCCCATTGTGCCGCCACAGATTTCCACAATAAGCTGGCTTGCGCGCGCGATTGCTTTCGCCTGCAAGGTGTAATCCACTCCCCGTTCAAACCGTTGTGATGAGTCGGTATGTAAACCATAACGCCGGGCCTGGTTACTGACCACCAGAGGGTTAAAAAAAGCGCTTTCCAGAAATATGGTTTTTGTCATGGTGGTGACAGCACTGTCCAGCCCACCCATAACACCGGCCATAGCCAGTGCCTGCCGGTCATCGGCAATCACCAGTGCCGTTTCTGTCAATTCCCATTCCTGTTGATCCAGTAACACCAGTTTTTCTCCCGGTGTTGCATACCTGACCTGGATACTTCCCTGCAACTTTGCATCATCAAAGGCATGCATGGGTTGCCCGAGTTCCAGCATGACGTAATTGGTCACGTCAACAACGGCATTGATGCTGTGTATACCGCAGGCCTGCAAGCGGCTCGACATCCAGAGAGGGACCGGGCAGGTGACATCCACATTTTCAATGGTCGTGCCCGCATAATGCGGACACGCCTCCGCGGCGTTGAGTTTCACGGAACGTTGTTTATCGTGATCAGACTTGAGATCGATAATGGGTGGTGCATTGACAGAGCACTGATTCAATACAGCAAGCTCACGCGCAATCCCTGCAACACTGAGGCAATCGCCCCGGTTGGGTGTGAGTGAAATATCAATAATGTTGTCATTGGAAATTAACTGGCTTAAATCCGTACCCAATGCTGTATCAGCCGGCAATTCCATTAATCCTTCTGCCTCTTCCGTCAGTCCCAGTTCCCGTGCAGAGCACAACATTCCTTGTGAAGGAATGCCCTTGATCTCTGAGGCCATAATGGACTTTCCACCCGGTAATATCGCACCAACCCTGGCCAGTGCAACAGTCAGCCCCTTCCTGACATTACTCGCACCACAGACGATATTGAGTAAACTACCACCACCTGCATTAACCTGGCAGACATGTAACTTGTGTGAGTCCGGGTGCCTGGCAACTGATTCAACTTTCGCCACAATTACACCGGAAAAATCAGTCACTATACTGTTAATACCTTCAACTTCCAGACCGGCGAGCGTCAGTTGATCAGCAATCTGCCGGATATCAACAGGGGGATTCACCCATTCTCTCAACCATTTCTCACTAATTTTCATTTTATTTTTATAGTGCTGAGGATCAAGTACTGGGTACTAAATGGTATGTGCTGATTACTCAGCATTCATTACTCAGTACACATAACTAATTACCATTAAACTGCTTCAGGAAACGCAAATCATTTTCAAAAAATATCCGCAAGTCATCAATGCCATATTGCAGCATGGCCAAACGTTCTACGCCCATGCCAAAAGCCAATCCTGTGTATTTAGCGCTATCTATACCAACGTTTTCCAGAACCTTGGGATGCACCATTCCACAACCCAGTACTTCCAGCCAGCCCTTCTCCCCCATAATATCGACCTCGGCCGAGGGTTCTGTAAACGGGAAATAGGATGGCCGGAAGCGGATTTGTAATGGCCGCTCAAAAAATTGCTCCAGAAAATTTTTCAACAGTCCTTTCAATTGGGCAAAGGTGACATATTCATCAACCAACAAGCCTTCCACCTGATGAAACATGGGTGTATGTGTCATATCGGAATCACAGCGGTAGACCCGGCCCGGTGCGATGAAACGTAACGGTGGTTTTTTCTCCTGCATGACCCGGACCTGTACGGACGAGGTATGCGTACGCAACAGAGTCTTGTCATCGAAATAAAAAGTATCATGCATCGCACGTGCAGGATGATGGACTGGGATGTTCAGTGCTCCAAAATTATGAAAGTCATCCTCAATCTCTGGACCATCCACAATCTCAAAACCAATCTGGTTAAAAAGATTTTCTATTTTTTGCAGGGTCAGTGTGATTGGATGCAATCCACCGGAATGTTGTCCACGTCCCGGCAAGGTAATATCCAGCTTTCCATGTGCAAGACTGGATTCAAGTTTTGCGTTCTCCAGCAATCTGCGTCGTTGTTCTATCGTTTCAAGCAATGCATTTTTAGCATTATTGATGGCTTCGCCTGCGGCTGGCCGCTGTTCCGCCGGTAATTTACCCAACTGTTTCAGAAGTTGTGTCAGATGGCCTTTTTTACCGAGATAATCAATACGCGCCTGATCCAGGGCGATTAGATCCTCTGCCGCCAGAACAACGGCCCTGGCCTGTTCAAGAAGTTCAGTGATATCTTTCACATTACCCCGGATATAAAATTCTGGAATCGCCGCTCCCCGGCTTGGTCTTCCTCGATCGCTGTTCCCGACGTTGCTCTATCTCCCACATCCCTGTGGT
>MGYU01000052.1 GCA_001801885.1 Gammaproteobacteria bacterium RIFCSPLOWO2_12_47_11 | reverse complement strand
CAGCAGGGAACTGGAAAAGGTACGCGTTGCCGGTGAGATCGGTTCTGGCCTGGACGCAGAAGTTGACCTGTACTGTGATGAAAAAATAGCAACACTGTTGAATGGACTAAAAGATGAATTGCGTTTTGTGTTGATCACCTCCTCTGCACGTGTGCATGCTGAGGAGAAAAAAGATGCTGCTGCCATTAAATCTGAAATTGATGGACTCTGGATCAAGGTGGCTGCCTCGAAACATGCAAAATGCGTCCGTTGCTGGCATCATCGTGAAGATGCCGGCAAGAACAGCAAACATCCCGAACTGTGCGGGCGTTGCATAGTCAATGTTGATGGATCGGGTGAAGTTCGCCGGATAGCGTAATAAAGCAAATGCGAATTAACAAGACATTGCACTGGCTATGGTTATCAGTCCTGATCGTGGGACTGGATCAGATCACGAAAGTTGTGGCCACACATTATTTGTACATGCATGCCCCGGTGCAGTTGATACCGGGCCTGAATTTCACGCTAATGCACAATACCGGGGCTGCCTTCAGCATACTCAGTCAGGCCGGAGGTTGGCAGCGCTGGTTCTTTATTGTGCTGGCTGGAACGGTCAGTATGGCGATTATCATCTGGCTGGCAAATCTGTCTGTCAAAAACCGCTGGATGGCCAGTGCCTTGACCCTGATTCTGGGTGGCGCAATAGGTAATCTCTGGGACCGGATAATGCTGGGTTTTGTGGTCGATTTTATTGATGTTTACTACCGGGACTGGCATTGGCCGGCATTTAATATCGCTGACAGTGCCATTACAATAGGTGCCATAATGCTGATTATTGACGCTGTCTGGTCCAATGAAGATAAAGCACCCAACGGCAAGTCCGGTGGTTGACACTGGCAGCAAAGCAACGTAGTTTCAGGAAGTCATGATTAGTAAATTAAATTGTTTGTGTCATTTCGACCATAGGGACGCCTGCATGGAAGCAGGCGGTAGAACCACGCCGGGAACAGTGGTCGAGAAATCCTTGTCTCGACCATAGGGAGAGATCTTTATGAGATCCCTCACTTTGTTCGGGACGCCTAACGGCGGATTTCTCGCTGCGCTCGAAATGACAAACTAATTTTCAGGAAAAGGTACTTAATGCAAATCATACTCGCTAATCCACGTGGTTTTTGTGCCGGTGTGGACCGCGCTATTGAAATAGTTGAACGGGCCCTGGATCTCTTCGGTGCGCCGGTCTATGTCAGGCATGAAGTGGTGCATAACAAATACGTAGTAAATTCACTGAGAAACAAAGGTGCGGTATTTGTCGAGGAACTTGACGAGGTTCCTGATAATTCCACAGTCATTTTCAGTGCCCATGGTGTGGCCATGCGGGTCCGGGAAGAGGCCGCACGCCGCAAATTACGCGTTTATGATGCCATATGTCCGCTGGTGACCAAGGTGCATATGGAAGTCGGTCATTATCAGGATGAAGGCAGGGAATGTATTCTGATTGGCCATGAAGGGCATCCGGAGGTTGAGGGTACACTGGGTCAGTACCGGCCCAGGAACGGCCAGGGTGGTATGTACCTGGTCGAATCGGTTGAAGACGTATGGAAGTTGAAAGTGAAAAATCCTGATTTCCTCGCCTTTGTCACCCAAACCACGTTGTCCATGGATGATACAGCCGAGGTCATTGATGACCTCAGAAAACGCTTCCCGAATATTGTTGGCCCGAAAAAAGAAGATATCTGTTATGCCACCCAGAACCGCCAGGATGCAGTCAAGAAACTGACCCGGGAATGCGATCTGATCCTGGTGGTCGGATCACCCAACAGTTCCAACTCCACACGTTTGAAAGAGCTCTCACAGAAGGTAGGTGTGCCTTCCTACCTGATTGATAATGCATCAGAGATTAAAAGAGAATGGCTGGACGGCAAGGAACGCATTGGACTGACTGCAGGTGCCTCCGCCCCGGAAGTACTGGTGGAAGAAGTGATACAGAAACTCAAGGGCTGGGGTGCCGTCAGCTTTAACGAAGCCCCGGGCAAACAGGAAAAAGTCGTATTTTCACTCCCAAAAGAACTGGCTAAGATGCCGCCATTAAATACAACCGGAGTTTCCTGATTGTGCGATTAGCTCTCAGGGTTGTGCTTCAGTCGCAGGTTCGTCGATTGTTGATGTAGCTTCAGCCTCAGGTTCGGAATTTGTAGCAGTGGATTCTGCTTCAGCCTCAGGTTCGGAATTTGTAGCAGTGGATTCTGCTTCAGCCTCAGATTCGGAATTTGTTGATGTAGCTTCAGCCTCAGGTGCAACGTAACCGGCTGTCTCGAGCGCTTTTAAAATGTCTGTTCTGTTATAACCTTTGATTGTTTTTTCACCAACAACCAGGACAGGCACCTTTAGTTCACCCGCCACTTCTTTCAGCTCGTTCTGCAATTCGATATCATCACTGACATTTTTATCGGTGTAGGATATCCCTCTGAAAGTAAGGAATTCCCTGATCTCCTGGCAAGCATCACATTCAGGCACGGAATAGAGGATGGCATTGATATCAACAGCCGGTTTATTTGTGTCCTTTTTGCCAGTCCGAAATTTTTTCTCCTGGATAGGGGATGAACCAGGCGGGCAGCGTTCCTGAAAAGTACGGTTTCCTTCACTGTCCTCACATTCATAGATACTGACTGCGAAAACATGGGTACTGAACAATAAGAAGAACAAGGACAAAATACCTGCTGGTATGTATTTCATAGATATACTCAATCCTGTGAAATTGAACATAATCAAATTACGAAACTCTAATATATTATAGTATTACTTTTATTGATATGCTACTGAATAATATGAATAAAGTAGCGTTTTTTGTATATAATGCCAGTCTATCCACACGGATATTCATGTATTACACTGACTGGGATGGTTAATCATTTACAGGGTTGGGCCATGTTAAAAAATCGCATGATTGAAACTAACCGGATTCTTATGGTTATTCTGCTGTCTGGCATGATAACCATTACTTTTGATGCCCGTGCACAAATGTATAAATGGGTTGATGCAGAGGGCAACACGCACTATACCCAGCAACTTCCCCCTGATGGCGTGGAATACGAAACGAAAAAACCACCTCCATCAGTGAATACGGAAGAAGCGGTTGATTCTTTCCAGAAAATGCAGGATGAAGAAAGAAAATCGCGTGAATCGAAGGAGAAATCCGGGCAAGAAGCAGCCATTAAAGAACAGGACCAGGCTGAACTTCAGAAGAAATGTGATAGTCTCAGGCTGAGAATAAATAGTTTGCAAAGACCGCGCATTACGACGACGGATGAAAATGGTAATCGGGCGCGTATGCCAGAAGAAGAACGACTAAAAAGTATTGAAGAAGCGGAAAAAAAATTAGCTGAACACTGCAGTTAAAATCAGTCAGACGGTTGATTGTTTTTTTGTTCTTCCCCCGGACCGGCAATTCCTGTCTGAACACCATATGCCTGTTGTAATAATTCCATAGCCAGGCTGCTGCGGGGGTCGTCCTTGAATTTTACTATGATGTCCTGTAGAGCATCACGTGCTGCCGGATTATTCATCAGCGAGAGTGCTGTAAGAGAAGACTGGACGATATAATGGTTATTACCACTGGCAAGGGATTTCAAATATTCTACATCAGCCGGATCACCATGGAATCCGAGCCCGACGGCAACTTGCGCGATGTTGAATTCATGGGTTTCATTTTTATGTTGTCTTAAATACTCAACAAATTCCCGGGTACCACTGGTTTGTATCCGGTTCATGGAAGATGCCAGCGCGAGTCTGACGGGAGGTTTTCCGATTAAATCCCAGGCAAGTTCAGGATAGCGCGTTTTATCCAGTTGCCACATATCCTGTAATATGTGCAAAACACCGCGATGCCAACGCATTGCATACAGTCCATGGACAGTATTGGTGAGCGATCCGGCATCCTGGTCTGTGAGCGCTTCCCTGACATCAGCCAGTTGTGCCGTGCCAAAGACAATCTTTTTAAAGCGTTCTTGATAATACTGTTCATCTTTGGACTTTTTATCCTGGTTAACAGTATCAGGCGAAGAAGAAATCGATGGATGATTTACAGCAGAATCATTATTGGTAGTTTCCTGCCGGTCATCACATCCGGTAATGACGAGTAACACACACCAGACAACTATGGAATACTTCAAAATCGGGACTCGTCTGGAATGGCAGCAACAATGACAATCAGGGGTTAGCGGTTCCAGCAATCACTATCAGCAGTACCAGATCCTTTAACACCGGCATTGGACAATGTAAGAACACCACAAGCTACATCAACAAATGTTGGAGTGGCAGTTAATACATAATTCTGATCACTGTTAGCCAGTGCAATACCGAGATTATATTTGCCGGTCTCGGTAGCCGTATTTATATTTGCAGTTGCCAGGGCCACAAATTTATTATTGTCCGAGTAATAACGTTCCAGCCTTGCTGCTGCATCCAGAAGTGCGGTGCGTCCTTCGGCCCGATTGCCCCGGAGGACATGCTGCTGGTAAGAGGGAAATGCGACTGCCGCAAGGATTGAGACTATCGCTACAACGATCATGAGTTCGATAAGTGTAAAACCCTTCTGTTTTCGTTTCATTTTCATAGCGTATACCTTCTTATAGTATGAAGACCAGCAATAATCCTGACATATCCGGTTACACGGGTATATACAAAATATTTACCGGCACTGCCAGATTATCAGTCTGGCAATGCCAGCCGGCATGAGAATATCCCGCTCAGAGCTCCTGATACCAGTAGGTGCGAACGCGCGGTACACCGCTCAGTAAACCAAGTTGTGCGGCGCCACCTTCCACACCGACGATACCGACTACGCCTTCCTTGGTGAATATCGGTACCACGTCAGAAGGGATACCGCCGCCAAGAGTGAGTTTCCTGTCTGCAAAATCTTCCAAAGTTCCATCAGTGTCCCAGTCCAGGAACGCTCTGGTATTCAGGATGTTGAAGTTATAGGCATTGCCGCCACCTACGTTTGCCGAGCAGGGATCTGTACTGCCACCTTCCGGTTCATACGTGGTAAACAGTACGGCGCCGGCAATCGTCCTCGCACCGGAAAGCACTTTTTCATCGTTGGTGCCGCTGGCATCGAAGTCAAAGAACCAGCCAAGTGCAGCATCATGTGTTGTATCATCTTCATCGAGTACCTGAGTGGTGACATCAATCAAATCCGAATTCCTGATTGGATCACCCGCTACAGCCGGGCCAGACGGATAGCCATTGTCAGCCCGGTTGTTGCTGTCAGTATCCGGCATCGTGGAAATATTCAGGTCACGGAAGGCATAGAAGCGATCCGACACCGCAGTTTCCAGCGGATGGGCGCGGTTACCGGTACCCAGCAGCACATAATCGTATTCACCACCCGCGGCATCTGAATAGAGCGTATCCACAACCTGTACGTAAGACGGTGGTTCAAAGAAACGGCGCTCTGCAGAAGCCGTGCCGGGTGTTGATATACTGGCCAGGCGCCCGATGATGGTACTGCCTTCGGGCTTACTAGCTTTATCAATATCATTGGCGAGGTCAACACGCCAGACCTGGCCACCGGTATCACCAAAGAACAGGCGATCATCATCGCCATCGCCATCAGAATCAGCTACTGTGATTGTGGTTGGGATGGAATATTGCATGTTTGGTACTTCTATGTCAGCGCCGGAACCACTGCCGCTGATCCAGAATATCAGTTCACCGGTACCCGGATTAACAATGTATATGGCGTTACCATTATTGTTACTCCCGGCGGTAGCGGCTGTACCGAACCCGGAATCCAGTGCAGCGTCGTAACCGCCACCAAATATTAAAACTTTAGTGTTGGTGCCGCCGTCATCAATCGTGTTGCCGCCTGTCTTGATAGTCGCAAGCTTGATTTCAGACCAGGTTTGATCAAGGCGTGTATAATTTCCCATCGTAGTGTTAGTGCCACCTTCGATACGCCACAGGAACTTAGGCACCACGGTGCCACTGGTACTGGCAACCGTTGCTGTCAGATCAAGGGCATAGATGTTGGTGCCGCCACGGCGCATGGGTGCATAAACATGTACGATATCACCGTCTGCCGGCTCAATGAAGCCGTCCGAATCCACGTCAACAATCCTCAGTGTTGGCGTTACATCAAATCCGTATATGTGGTCTGCTTCACCATTGGCGATCAGGGTGCGTTGCAAATTCAGCACTTCAGCCGGCATGAAGGACCATTCTTCTTTACCTGTGGCACTATTTACCAGCCGTAAACCACCATCATTAGTACCATAGATGATCTTGTCAAAGAACGTATCAATGACCCCATCCGTTCCTGCTACAGCCGGGTCGACGGTTTCATCAAGCAGATCAGCACCGCCATAGGTGATGATCTGAGGACTGCTGTGCAGGACATCATTAACTGTCCAGCGGGTATTGACGCCTGAATCTGAAGTATTAGTATCTATACTGTTGGAACCGAGCATCCATTTCATGTAGCTTTCGCACTCGGATCCGGCCGTAGTATCGGGTGTCGGGCAAACCAGGGTGCGCACTGGTGCCAGAGCGGCCGCATCCCAGTTACTGCTGGTCAGATTGAATCCTGCATTAGACAATGGAGTTCCACTGGTTGGTGCGCTACCAGTGCTTGTAGTATCGGTATAGATGATGCGATCGGTAAAATCGTCCATCTCACCACCCACACCACCCAGGGTCGTCTCACGGCCATCCACTGTGCCCGCATCGACACCGATGGTGGACCAGATATCTTGTGCCGTCGTCTTGAACTTATTGTCCGTGTCTACAGCACTGATACCCGTACCATCCAGGATTTCACCAAGCGTACAGCCTTCACTGCTGTCTATGCAGGCATTGTATTTCTTGACGTTCCCCGGCCAGCGGACATTCAGGAATGGTGTAAACAGACCGAAGTAGGCCTCATCGCGGCTCAATAACCGGTTGAACGAGTTGGTAGCGAGTGCCGGTGCGACGAAGGAGGTCGGATCACTCCTGACGTCAGCGACGATTGCACTGAACGCGGAAACGAGAGCGTCACTCGTAGTGGCCTCGAAAAATGTGCCGGCCCCGACTGCTGCCATGTCTTTGAGATACTGCGTGGCGCCTGCCAGACCTGCGACGTCAAAGCCGATGGTGTAGGTTTTAACCAATTGATCATTAGCCAATGTAGAGGATTGATCATTGAGGGCCATGAATTCAACCAGATCGATGCCACATGATTCAAAGGCATCAATCGAGGTACCATCTGATTTTAACGTGTCACAATTGACCCCGCCCAGATATTCTGATTTTATTGTGGCAGCAATACCGTTATTGGTGGCATCACCATCCGTCAGCAGTACCTGGTAATTACTTTGACAAGTCAGCGTGGAACTGAACGGACTGGTATAAATCGGGCTACCGGTAATGGCCTGGCTGGTACACGCTGCAGCGCTCAGGTTGTCCTCTGTACAACCGGCTGGATAGAACACAGTGCCGCCGGTGTAAGTGTCCACATGGCTGAGCCTGGTGGTGGTGTTATTGGAGCGGGTCTTGCCAAACACAGTGGATTGTCCGCGCCAATAATGGGCGGCTTCATACAAGGCCTCGACGATGGGGGTCGTACCACCGGTGGGTAAATCATTCACCAGCTCAATAACGGTATCCCGGACAGTCTTTATACCGGTGCCGGTATCTTCAAAAGTGATACGCAAAAACGGGGCCTTGGTGGCACCGCCGTCAAAGGAATAGGCTTCACGCTGATTGGCTCCGTTATTCACGATAAATACCATGCTGTTGCCGGAGGCCCAGCCGCCTTGATTAACAATCTCTTGTACAATGGTTTTCAAATCGCTGGTGGTATATTTCACTTGGCCAGTCCAGTCCCCGGTGGTCCAGTCAACACTGGCCGTGGTTTTGGTCCGATTAGTGATATTGAAATCACTGCTGGAAAATTGACCCGGATTAGTGTTCTTTTCACCGAAAATGGTCAGTGTGGGATTGCCGGCGGTTTTTGTGGAACTGGCCGTAACATCGATGAAAGCATCGATAATGGTTGCCCCCTGCGGAACGTCTATTTCCTGGAAGCGCATGCCGATAATTTCATTCCCGAAATCCAGATCAGTACTGAAACGTGTCATGCTTCCCTTGTCTGAGCCACTGGGATCTTCTTCAGCATCATCCCTGGAAGCAATCACCTGAGCAGTTTCCGTGCCGCCGTAACAGCCGCCCGGTGAACTTGGGTCAATAGTGATCTGGAGTTTAGGTGCAGATGCCGGTACACCATCAGTACTGGTGATGTGCCGGACAAATGATGCCGCGCCACCCTTCTGTTTGATAAAGATTGTCAAATCGTTGCCACCGCACCAGTCAGCATCACTGACTACTTCTTGAATGACAGTTTTAATATCCGGGCTGGAGTAAACGCCAAATTGGGTCATATCTGGAACTGACCAGTCGACTGAAGTCGCCGTTTTTATTCTGCTGCTCAGTTCATTCGCTGCGCCGGTAAAAACATTCGAACTGCCATCAACTGCATCGGGGGTTTCGGCGGTAATTGTCCAGTTGGCAATACCGCTATCATCAGCATCTGAAGTCAGATTAATGACAGCATTAGTAATTATAGAATTCTGAGGAATATTTACATTAGTGAAGCGGAGTGCAATCAAATTATCTGTAACAGCCAAAGCATGGGTGAAATCTACGGTCAATTGTGGAGCTTTGGTTGAATCACCATCAAAACTGTAAAACGTGCGGCTTACCAGATCGGTATTATGCATGATAATACTAAGGGCGTTACCGGCCGACCAGCCCACACCCGGATCGTCAACAATTTCCTGGATAATGGAACTGATGTCCGGGCTGGTCACAAGAGTATCACTGGTTCCGCCGGCGGGGTTCCAGGTAACTGTAGTAGTCGTTGGGGTTGTTACTACCCGGCTTGAAACATCATTAACACCATCTACGAACGTGTTTGAATTTGCCACCAGTTCACCTGTCAGGTCCGCCACGCCGCCGGCAGTAGCATCTGCGGTAGTCAGTTCCAGGGTCGCCGTGTTAATAGTTGCGCCCGGCGGAATGTCAAGACCGGTGAAACGCATGCCTTCAAAAGTGGTTGTGCCAGCATTATCGAGGAAGATTAGCGGTGCTAGAGTATTGGCGAATCCGCCAATTTCATCGGCATCATCCGATGAGGCGCTTACCTGTTTCGTGATGGGGCTGGGAAAAGTCTGGGAAGTTTCCAGTAAGGGATCATTCAGGGACACGGTGCCCGTGTTAAGATCTTCTTCAGCATCGTCATCGCCGTCAGTAATGACATTGGTAAAGGTGGTATCACCAACCGGATCTTCAATATAACTGATAGGGTAAATAATTGAGGCGCCATCATCATCATTAAACCGCGCCAACCCGATATTAAGATCAGCCGCATCAGTTAGAATTGTCGACAGAGCACCCTTCATGACTTCCATTCTGGATCGACCTAACGGGTCGCCGGATAAAGTAAAACCCATACTCCCGGAGGTATCCAGGATAAACAGCACGTTGGAACGGGCGCTGGCACTGGTTGACGCCGAGGAGAAATAAATCTCGGTATCGTCTGCCGGTAAATTGCTGCTGGTAAATACCAGGATGAATGATAGAAGAAAATAATTTACTCTTTTGAAAAAGGAACCAGACATTGCCTTATCCTCTCTGATGATGTTCTTGAAATGTATCAATGATGTATGCATAAAATTGGATTGTGTCTTTATTTACAGCTTTCATGAGCTGCATCTGTGATGTCCCATTTTGGTTTGCATATTTCACCGCCATCGTGGGGATAAATACAGACCTGTTTAATTGTCGTTTTATTAGAACTGCCGATCATCCTTGCCTTCCTTTGTAGGTCTGAAATGGTTTCCGTTTGGTCATCTAAGTTGAATTCAACAGCGACGCCGCTTTTTTTGCCGGCGTCACAAATAATCTGATAGTGACGAGTATTTCCGTCCAGACCGCGATCGAGTATGCGAAACTTTTCTGCATATACCGGTGAACTGGTTGCAAGTATAATAATTGCGATAAATATTGATTTGATAAATTTCATTTTGGTTGCTCCAGATTTAGCTTTTTTTCTGAACCTTGCTAATAAAACTTACGAATCCGGTCCGACCTGATAGGCACCACCGTGTATTTTGGTCATAGCACCACTCTGGGTACTCCCGGTGGCAGACATATCAAAATGATACAGTGCAAAACTTTGGTCCCATTGTGATCCACGCGGTGGCCGGGTTTTCTGGCGATAAACCGCGTTATAGTCTACCTCGGCACCATAAGTACCGATATTAGTGAGCGACTTGTCGTAGAGATCGCCGGCCGTACCATCCAGTTCTTCCTTGTTGGCAGTCGTAAAGGCATCATCATCATTAACAGCAAGATCGAGCCCGGTTTCAGCAGTCTGGAAGGCACGGTTGATTTCCTGTGAGTTCGCCGCCATTTTTTCTTCCAGGGTGTTGGTATTCATGCTGGTCAGTGCCAACAGGGTCAGGATGACGAGGAAAATCAAGGCCGTAATTAACACGGCACCGTCCTGATGGTTGACGGACCGAAAAGTTATAGTGTTGCGCATAATTCAAAACTCCGCTTAATTCGATCGGTTCCTGATTTGTATGGTATTGGTGAAGACCCGGCGCCGGCGATGATCATCCACAGGGTCAAAATTGGTGCCGAGGAGATCATAAGTATTGGTGTTCAATTCCGTACTGAAATCCTCTTCAACCGTGCGCATCAACAGGGCGATACGGACGCTGACCACATTATCCCAGTTGGTAACAGTGCCGGCGTCGACATAGGTATCTGCAATGGTGTCAGCGCCGGCAGTATCTTCCCCGAAAAGAATCTGCATGTTTTCCACGCCTTCTATCATTTCCTGGGCAACAAATTCTGTGGTATCGCCGTCGTTATCGAAATCTTGCCGATCCAAGGTATAGCGAAACAGGGCAGGTTCGCCGGTAGTATCGCTGGTACCAACAAAATACCGGAGAGTTGTGAGTCGTAGTACTTCAGCGTCTGTGCTATAGACCTTGGAAAGTGTCTGGGTAGCATTTCCGGGGGTAAGAGCTCCGCCGGCATTGTGTTGTAAATGACCAGTTCCTGCCAAAGTCTGTACATTTGTCAGCTGCATAATATCAGCACTGTCACAATCACTTAAGGCGATAAGTTCTCCAATTGCCAGATCACCAACAGTCGTCACTTTCAGTTCTGCTGATACATTGGGCATTTCATCCGAGAGTGATATACCAAGGGGGGCAAGGTATTTGACAGAAATAGCATCGGAATCCGGATCCATGCTGATGGTTGCAACATCATTGGCTGCGGAACCATCCACAGGATTACCCGGTGTGGCCTGGGTACTGCCGGAAGGCTGCCAGTTAGCACCACTTTCGGAGCCTTCAACGGCATTACCAAAATTAAGCAAGGTATCATCATTAGCAGAGCCGTTAACGTGGTTGGTAATGTCGCCAATACGATCCATACAACCGGAGTAACCTGCCATACGAATGTCCTTGATGAGCATCTCCATGGCAAAACGGGCATTTTCCTGTAAACGTGACATTTCATTCTGGTCCTTGTAGATCCGTTTGTTACTGATAAACAGACTGGCTGTACCTGCCAACAGAAGAATACCGATGAGGAGGGCTATCATCAATTCGATTAATGAAACACCGGTACAATATTTTTTCAGATGAATAGTGTTCATAACTGGAATGTATATTCTATATTGCGGGTAGTTCCTTCCCGGTCTGTCCAGGCAAGGGCAACGGTATACATACTTCCTGCTGCGGTTATATTTGCCAGACTGGTAGGCGGTAAAGCGTAGTAAACCTGTGTGCGCCAGCACAGCAGATCATTGACTGCATCAACACCTGCGTTTTCGTCACAACCCGCGGGCTTTGCTGCAGGTACAGTATAATTGGCAACGTAATCGGCAGCATTGTCCCGGTTTAGTCGTAAACGATCTGCTATGTCATAAGCCAGGAAATTAATCTGACTGCGCATATAAGCGTCCTGGTTATATTGCAAGCCTTTAAACTGGAGTGCGGCAATGCTGAGCAAGCCAACTGCAATAATCAGTAATGTAACCAGCACTTCTATCAGGGAAAATCCTGATTGTTCGTGTTTTGATTGTAATTTCATCATGGGCATACAAAAGAACTCGTATTAATTCTTCCTGTTGTGGTAAATGTAATTTGCCGTCCTGTCTCGCCGGTTCGATCATCGCATATGTTTAATATGCCGCGATTATCTATTACGCCGGAGGAGTTATAGGAAAAATCGTCAAGGTTGGAAGTTTCGTCAATTGTTGTTGTGGTGCAGGTTAACTCAACAGTACGTATTAGTGCAGCAGCATCCAGAGCACCATCACCGTCGTAATCTTCACCGGTATCCAGCGCCGCATTCCCGTTACGATCTTCGTTAATGGTTACGTCCCAGCCCAGACCCCATTCATTTTCATTCACAGTGGCATTTGCAGCAGTAATGGTCACATCTGACTGGCGTTTGATGGCTTCACTCCGGGCAACCTGGAAACTTGATACCACGGCATTTGCGCTGGTGGTCAGGCAGTTATTTTTAAGCATATTATCGAATGCTGGTAAGGCGAAAGCCGCCAGAATACCGGCTATGGCAACTACCAACATGAGTTCAAGAATTGTAAAACCCCATTGGAAATTAATATTATTTCTCATAGGACGAATATAGACTGTTTATTTGATTTTTCCCATGTTAAGCGATGGGCGGTTATTATCGCCTGACCAGCGGTCAGGGTATTGTATTTCAACCATCAATAATATGAACCGGTTATCACCTTAATTTCGTTAATTTACTATGCATGATTGTATTGTTATTGGCGGCGGTCTCATCGGGATGATGACTGCCCGCGAGCTTTGTCTGGCCGGGTACAAGGCGGCTGTTCTGGAGAGCAAGGCCGTGGGGAGTGAATGTTCGTGGGCAGGTGGAGGAATTCTTTCACCACTTTATCCCTGGCGTGAAAGCGACGCTTTGTCAGAGCTGACTTTATGGAGTCAGCGGTCTTATCCCGATCTTGCCGGTCAACTCCATGATGCCACAGGCATTGATCCGGAATGGCAGCGCTGTGGTATGAAAATACTTGCTACTGATGAACAAGACAGAGCATTGGTCTGGGCAACAAATCACAATATTCCAATCGAGGTTTCCAGCAGTGATGATGCATTGTGGCTGCCGGATATCGCACAGATCAGGAACCCGGTTTTAATTACCGCGCTGAGAAAATATATGGAACAGATTGGTGTGGAGATACATGAATATACTACCGTAGAACGGCTCAGGATTTGCAATCATCAGGTTGAGGCAATAGAAACAACGCGCGGAGAATTTGCATCCGAAGTAACCGTGATGGCCAACGGTGCCTGGGGTGCGGGCCTGTTACCTGATCTTGATATCAAACCTGTACGCGGACAGATGATCTGTTATCAGGGCACCCCGGGGTATCTCAGGCACATTCTTCTGAAAAACAGTATCTACATTATTCCCCGGCGTGACGGGCATATTCTGGTGGGTAGTACCGTGGAAGAAGTCGGTTTCGATAATGGGACGACGGAAGCAGCAAAAACGTCCCTGACCGAGGCAGCGGAGGACATATTGCCCGGCATTAACCAGTTTCCGGTAGTTGGCCATTGGTCAGGCCTGCGGCCGGCAACGCAAACGGGTCTGCCGTATATATGCAGGCATCCAGAGATTAACGGCCTGTATTTAAATATTGGTCACCATCGTAATGGTATTCTGCTGGCCCCGGGGTCGGCCCGCCTTTTGGCAGATATTATACTGGAGCGGGAAACGGCCGTGCCATCAGCCCCGTTTCAATTTCAGCCAGAATCCATTTAAAATCCACTGAAACAGTGCAACATAAATCGAGTTTAGTTATACTGCGTGTATGATAGTTCTTACTGATAATGATATTAATACCGGCAGGGTCCAGGCATTGTTGGCCGAGCATGCGATCCGGCCCACCTCGCAACGGGTGCAGATTGCAGCGGTTCTATTTGCACAACCACAGCATCTGTCCGCTGATCTGGTGATGTCGAAGGTTAACAGGACAAGACCCATAGTATCCAAGGCAACGGTTTATAACACATTGAACCTGTTTGCCAAAAAGGGCCTGATCCGCGAGGTCATTATTGATTCCGGCAAGGTCTTTTACGATTCAAATACAGATGTCCACCATCACATCTACAATGAAGATACCGGCATGCTGCTGGATGTGGCTGCTGATGAAATGGTGATTGAAAACCTGCCGGACATACCTGCAAATACCGAAACTACAGGTATTGATGTCATCATCCGGGTAAAAAACAAATAACACACTTCTTGCAGTTACCCGTCAAGTACGGGGCATCGTTTATCAAGTTCGACTTTTTCCATCAGTTCATTGCGCCGTGATGCACGGAAATAGGATTTTTTGCTTTCCGGGTGAAATACATCAGGGGCCATTTGCTTCAATCCGGGAAGCCGGTTCCATAGTAGGTGAGACGGAATGAGGACAAAGATACTTGACGTATCTTTTCTCCGTTGACAAATTCAACAGGATTGAATTTGGACAACCGAAGGTTGCCCGAAGGGCGAACTCCAAGGATGTAGTGAGTCAATGCTACGAACACGACCGAATAAATCAGGAAAGTTGAACTTGGGGCTTTAGCTGTTATGGTAAAATGGTCAAATAACCAGTAATCCAAAATGAAGCCGAAGTAGCTCAGTTGGCAGAGCAACGCATTCGTAATGCGTGGGTCGGAGGTTCGATTCCTCTCTTCGGCACCAAGTTATGGTTTTTTAACGTCCCATAACATCCCGCTTTTCTCCTGCATCCCTTGATAGACCGCGTATTTATTGGTTCGTAGCATTCCATATCGTCCCATTGCATCTTGAAACAGTTGGGGGTATCTTTGGGGGTACGTGTTTTCAAAATGGGGGTATCGGACAATGGTAGTCGAACTTACGAGCACCAAAATAAATGCCTGCAAGCCACAAAATAAGCCCTACCGCGTGTTCGATGGCGGGGGCCTATACCTTGAGGTGCGCCCTAACGGGTCCAGGCTCTGGCGCTTGAAATACCGCATGGCCGGCAAGGAGAAACTCTTGGCGTTTGGCAAGTATCCCGCAGTCACTCTACAGAAGGCACGCAAGGAGAGAGATAAGGCCAAGGAACTGATCGCTGAGGGGCGCGATCCGGTGACCGAGAAACACGCGGCCCGGGCCGCTGACATACACAAGGCCGCCAATACTTTCGAGGCTGTGGCGCAACGCTGGATGACCGCAAAAGCCTGGGCTCCTTCGTATCGTGAAAGCATCGAAACCTCTTTCCGGCGCAATATTTTTCCGCGTATCGGCAAAGTGCCCGTGGCTGACATCAATGCCCGCCTGTTGTTATCCGCACTGCGGCCCATGGAAAGCCGGGGGGCGCTGGAATTGCTCTCCCGTACCCGGCGCTGGTGCAGTGAAGTATTGCGTTATGCCATAGGTGAAGGATTGCGCGAGGACGATCCGGCCACCTATCTCCGCAGTGTCCTCAAGAAAAACGAGAGCAGGAACTATCCCCACCTGGAACAAAAACAGCTGGGCGACTTTTTACGCAAGCTCTATGACTACCAGGGCAGGCCGGAATCACGCCTGGCTGTCACGCTGTTGCTGCACATGGCGACACGCACGGGCGAATTACGCGCTGCCAAGTGGGCAGAATTTAATCTGGAGGAAAGGCAATGGACAATCCCCGCTGAACGCATGAAAACCCGGCGCAAGAATCCTCACCCACACGTTGTCCCGCTTTCCAAACAAGTTATCGCCCTGCTGAATGAATTAAAACAACTGACCGGCTATTCCGATTATCTGTTCCCGAATCATGGCAAATATCCTTACGCTAGCGAGAACATGATCAACGTGGTGATACACCGGCTGGGCTTCAAGGGTGCACTGGTGGGACATGGTTTCCGCGCAACGTTCAGCACCATTGCCAACGAGTCCGGCAAATGGAACGCGGATGTTATCGAGGCGGCCCTGGCGCACAAAGACAGTAACGCGATCCGCGCCATTTACAACCGGGCCACTCACCTGCAAGAACGCACCAAGCTCATGCAATGGTGGAGCGACACTCTGGACGCTGCGCAAAAAGGCGGCGAAGTGGTGACGTTGAAACGCAAGGCGTAAATTCAAATTGCCAAGCCTAGCCCGACGGGGCGAAAACCGGGGAACCCTTGCCCGGCTGGCTTGGTGTCTCTCTCAAGGGCAAGCGAGTAAGGGGCGCGGCGATGGAAAAGAAATCATCAGAAATTAATCAAACGATAATTAACTATAAAGCAGATGTATATTTCAATACGAGGGCAAACAAATCGAAACTCAAGAAGTGTCAAAATGCTGCTGAAAAATTATTAGATATTATTACTGACCTAGGCCTGGCAGGTGATCTGAAGGACGCACTCTCTACCAAAAAAGCCGCGCTCCGGGCAACATTCTCTATTTCTGCAACTGAACGAGCATTAAATGATGCTGGTAACTTCCATTTGGGTAAATTAGATGAATTAACAGACATCCTGCGTAGTCTGAGGGGATGTTGCGCTATTGCGCTGCG
>MGYU01000051.1 GCA_001801885.1 Gammaproteobacteria bacterium RIFCSPLOWO2_12_47_11 | reverse complement strand
GCCCCTTTCAAGCGGAGTTCCAGATCCAGCAGTTTGGAAAGTTCCAGTTGTGCAAGCAATACATCCTGTTGCAGACCCTGGCCAACACTGTATTTCGTCTGGGCTATTTGCACGAACTGCCGGAGGAGATCCTGATTACGTAATACGATAGTTATGGCCTGATCGAGATTAAACAGCCGCCACCAGATTGTTTTTACATCCCGTATCAAGAGCAGCCGGACCTCATCGACATTCTCGGCTGCGGCTGCCGCTTCATATTCGGCCGCCTGTTCCCGTAGGGCCAGCTTGCCTGGAAAAGGGATCGCCTGGCTGATCCCGAACTGTATCTGTGTCATGGGTTCTTGGGAAATACTGAAGCTGTCCGTCGGCAGGCTCATAGCATTGAAGCTCACCATCGGATCCGGCAGGGTACCGGCCTGAGATGGTATAGCCGCCATAGCTTCAGCACGCGCCTGCATTTCCGCCAGACCGGGGTTGTCCCGCAAGGCAATATCGATAGCTCTTTCAAGTGTAAACCGTTTAACGTCTAACGGTTCTTCCGCAACCGTACCTAATACCGCTACATCGATCGCCTGATGTCCCTTGGGGATATCGCTCGTTTTTTCCGCTCCACTCAGTGTGATAACATCATCAGCACCTGCAACTGCAATCCCGCCAGAAAATGCCGGAATCGACAAGCTGGAACAAATTAAAAATATCCACTTCAGCATATGTTTACAGTGCATGATTAATCTCCTCATAAGAAAAATTCTGAGCAAGGGTCAGGAGACAGGGACGATCGGAATTCCGGTAAAAACAGGTACCGGGGTTACCCTTAATCTTCCGGGCAGGAATAAATCCATCTTTATGAACAATGTATGGAAGATCCCCGGCTCTGGTGTTTATACGGGCCAGGCATTTTATGGCTAACAAAAAAGACTTCCACAGTATACTGTGTGAAGAACAGACACCTGAATAATTTGTGTTCACGGCTAACTCCTGACAGATTTAAAATTAAAAACGTTACTGCAAGATATCCGCACGAATGCGGAGCATGCAGGCGTTTAAATCCGCAGGCGTTGTGTGGAAAGGTAAGTGTGTGTTCCCAATCGCGATGACTTGCGATCCGGGATATAGAGCAATGCAGTTAAATAAGAAGAGAAAAATACATCTTGCGGGCTGGTGATAATAAATACCGGTTGAGTATCCGGGTTCAGTTTGCCCAGCAAGTTAAGATTGAAAGTAGTTTCTTGACCATCATGACAATGGCTGGTTTTCATAGAGAGTGCCGTAGAGAAATCACAGCAGGGAGATGTTGATTTATCAGCCGGCTTTTCACCTGCATCATGTTTATAACAATGCTCACTTGCAGGCATTGGAGTATCGATTATCACATCGCAGGCCAGTGTTTGCTGTACTTGTATCAGCAAGGCTATGACAACAGTGGCCATCAACCAGGACCGGCGGGCGATGAATTTTCTTATAGTAAGCATACGTTAAATATTAATCCTGATTTAACCTTATATGACACCAGCTTCCAGTCATGTGAGTAATTATTAAATCAATATTAAATAATATTATTAATATATTGTTTGATCTATATCAAAATTACTTGATAGAGAATATTCAGGCAGCCTCTAATTTTTTATGTCTGTGAAAAGTATAGACCATAACCTTACTACAGAGTAAAGGACAAAAATTCTTTTGATAAATAGTACCTTAGGCGGATATTTGCCGGTAGTAATGGCATTTTATGATAAAAATTCACGGCTTCTTGCCCGGCATATATATTTCCCGGTATATATATTTAATGAATATACAAACTGAATCTGACATGCTGGAGTTGCCTCCCCGTCCGGAAGAGCCCTTACCGGGAGAATGCTGTGGCCGGGGCTGCGAGCGCTGCGTTTATGTCTATTACGAAGAAGCTTTGCAACGCTGGGAGGAAAAAGTTGCCCTGTTGAAGACACAACATGGCGCGCAGGAACAACCGGATCACAGAAATCAGGCAGATGATGTATAATCGCCATTCCCGGTTTTAACCTGTAAGAACACCAACTGCTATAACAAAACATGATGGATACTCTTTTCAGCAAGATCATCGCAAGACAAATCCCGGCGGATATTGTCTATGAAGATGAACTGTGCCTGGCCTTTCGTGATATCAATCCGCAGGCGCCAGTCCATATCCTGATCATTCCTAAAAACCCGATCCCGAAGGTTATTGATGCAACTGAAGCAGATAAAGACCTGCTGGGCCATTTATTAATTGTTGCCGGCAAGATTGCAAAAAATGAAGGTCATGAAGAGGCCTTCAGGCTGGTGATCAATAACGGAGAAAATGCCGGCCAGTCTGTTTTCCATCTGCATGTGCATATTCTGGCTGGAAGGAATTTCAACTGGCCTCCGGGTTAAACAATCAATAATTTATTTTTAACAAATCCTGAATCTTTTTCAGTTTAGCTATTATGCAATACCAAACCGACGACCTCAGAATTGAATCGATAAAAGCAGTCACCTCTCCTGCCGAGGTGTGTGAAGAAATTCCTATTACGGAAACCGCTGCGAAAACCACATATGAAACACGTCTGGCCATTCATAACATCCTGCATGGGGAAGATAATCGCCTGCTGGTAGTTGTTGGCCCCTGTTCCATCCATGATGTGAAAGCCGCCAAGGAATATGCTTCCCGGTTGAAACCACTCATCGATAAATACCGTGACGATCTGGTGATCGTCATGAGGGTTTATTTTGAAAAACCGCGGACTACGGTCGGATGGAAAGGTCTGATCAACGATCCTGATCTGGACAACAGTTTCCAGATCAACAAAGGGTTGCGTATGGCCCGTTCCCTGTTGCTGGAACTGAACGAGATGGGTGTGCCTGCGGGCACAGAGTATCTTGACCTGATTACACCGCAATATGTCACCGATCTGATCAGTTGGGGCGCCATTGGTGCGCGCACCACGGAAAGCCAGGTACACCGTGAACTCGCGTCAGGTTTATCTTCACCGGTTGGGTTCAAAAATGGCACGGATGGCACCATCAGGATTGCGGTAGATGCTATT
Organism: Gammaproteobacteria bacterium RIFCSPLOWO2_12_47_11; assembly: GCA_001801885.1. Lineage (GTDB taxonomy): Bacteria > Pseudomonadota > Gammaproteobacteria > Eutrophobiales > Eutrophobiaceae > 2-02-FULL-47-50. Next base: position 17,570 of record MGYU01000051.1, on the reverse strand, counting down.
GGTGCTGCCATGCGTCCACACCATTTTCTGTCCCTGCGCAAGGAAGGTAACTCGGCGATTTTTTCAACCACGGGAAATCCCGACAGTCATATCATTCTCCGTGGTGGTAAATCACCCAACTATGATACAGCCAGTATCGATCAGGCTGCAAAAGAATTGAAGGCGGCCGGACTGCCACCACGTATCATGGTTGATTTCAGTCATGCCAACAGCCGCAAGCAATACCAGAGACAAATGGATGTCGGTAAGGATGTAGCTGCACAAATCGCCGGTAATGACAAACGCATCTTCGGGGTGATGATTGAAAGCCATCTGGTGGCCGGACGCCAGGACGTTGTTCCTGGCAAACTACTGGTCTATGGTCAGAGTATTACTGATGCATGTCTCGGCTGGGAAGATACCACTCAACTCCTGGCATCACTTGCAGTCGCCTCTGCAAATCGCCGCAAGCAAAAATAAATTCAGTTTTTTCTGAGTTTTCTTATCATCCCCTGTGTGATTATTGACAGGATATAGAACACGCCCGCCAGAATAATGATCGTGGAGCCGGAGGGAAGATCCGGTTCATATGATATGATCAGCCCCGTGGTAGTGATCACTACGCTGAATATAGCTGACAGCAACATCATGCGTTTGATGGAGCTGACGAACTGCGCCGCGCTTGCTGCCGGCAATATCAACAACGCCAGAACCAGGATCAACCCGACCACTTGTATCAGCAGCACCACGGTGAGTGCCACCATGCACAATAACAGGATGTAATAAAACTCAACGTTTATCCCGCGCAGACGCGAAAACTCTTCATCAAATGCAGTAGCAAGAAACTGCCGGTAAAACAGTAGCACCAGAACCAGAATGACACTATCCAGGATTAACATCAGATATAAGTCCCGGGTAGTTATCAGCAAGATATTACCGAACAGATAACTCATCAGATCGATGTTGTAGCCTTCAGTCCTTGAAATGAATATAACGCCTATCGCCATGCCGACTGACCAGAAGGCAGCTATCAATATATCTTCATGTTGCCGCCAGCGCAGATTGATCCAGCCTATGAGCACACCGGAAATTAATGCCGAGATCATTGCCCCTGCCAGAGGCGATGCGCCCATAAAATAGGCAATGCCCATCCCGGCCAGCACTGAATGTGCAATGCCACCGGCCATGAAGCCGATTCTTTTTACAACAACATAAGTGCCAATAATCCCGCAGCCCACACTGGCCAGCAGACATCCCAGCAAGGCATGTTGCATGAAACTGTAACTGAATATTTCTGTAATGAAATTAATCATCGAAATCAGTGCTGATGAGAATGGTGAATCATTCTGACCGGCGCGCCATAAAGTTCTTCAATGGTTTTGCCGCTGATTTCATCAGTGGTATGACAGATCAGTGTCTGGTTCAGACAGGCGACACGGTCCACATAACCTGAGATAAAACCAATATCATGGGAAACCACAATAATAGTCATGTTTTCGTTGTAATGCTTGAGCAATCCAAAAATGTCCTCCTCGACACGCATATCGATATTGGCCGTGGGTTCATCAAGGATCAGTATCTCCGGTTTGCATGCCAGTGCCCGTGCGATCAATACCCGTTGCAATTGTCCGCCGGAGAGAGTGCCAACCGGACGGTTCGCAGTATCCGCAATCTCCACAGCCTGTATGGTTTCTGTTGCAATTTCCCTGTCATTTTTTGAATAACCTCCAAAATGACTGGTAAAACCCAGCCTGCCCATCAGTACTGTATCCATAACATTGATAGGGAAATCCCTTCTTGAAAATGTCGGGTATTGCGGCACATAACCGATGTGCGATCGAGCCATAACCGGATCATTACCTAATACACGGATAGTTCCACTGCCAGGCTGCAACAGTCCGAGTATCAGTTTGATCAGGGTGCTTTTACCGCCGGCATTCGGGCCCACGATTCCGAGAAATTCCCCCTCCGGTACGGTTAATGACACATTGCGCAGCACCGGTGCCCTGGTATATGAGAAACTGACATTTTCAATTTCAATTATATTTTTCATTGGGGCTGTGCACCGGCAATAATGGCCTGTGTGACATGACGCAGATTGTTAATGTAATCTTCTGCAAGTGGATCGAGTTCAACGATCCGGCCATTAATCTCGCGTGCAAGTATTTTTGCAGAAGCATTATTAAACTGTTTCTGTGTGTAAATCGTGTGTATGTTTTCTTTCCGGGCAAACTCAACCAGTTTTGATAATTGTCTGGCCTTGATCTCCATTCCATGCTGTTCTATCGATATCTGTTGCAAACCATATGCCTCTGCAAAATGGCCCCACGAGGGATGTACCACGATCAAATAACGGTTATTGATTCCGGTGAGTTCTGCTTTGATGTGCTGATCCAGATCATTTAATTCCGATACCAGGGTCCTGTAATTATTTTCAAAATGATCTGCATATTCCGGATCGAATTCAGACAAGGCAGACTTGATGATCTCCGCCAGCACTATGGCATTTTGCGGGCTGGTCCAGATATGCGCATCATTGACAAGCCCTGCATGGAATTCATGTTCATGAGTTACCGGATCATTGATCGCCAGATCACCACAACATTCGATAATCCTGATTTCCGGATTTATGGAACTGATTTTTTTGATCCATACCGATTCAAACGGGACTGCCATACGAAAATAAAGATCCGCGTTATTCAACTCTGCCATTTGTTTTGGCGTGGGTTCATAGGTCTCGGGATTCAAACCTGGCCGCACCATCACATTAACTATGACACGCTCACCTCCCACCCGCTCAACCAGGTATTTTTGCGGCAGGATACTGACAAACACATTAACCGGATCATGTGTCCGGGCATGGGCCGTTGTGATTACTGCAACACCCGGCAGGCAAAACAGGATTACAAAAAATAACCGGTACATCCCTGTCTCCTTCATTGATTTTCTATCGCGCATGCTGAACAGATTCCCTTGATCTCGATCGTTTCATGCTCGATCCGGAAACCCAGTTGTTTTGCGTTCTCCGCAAGCAGCCGCCTGATATTCACATTGTCCAGTTCAGCAACTGCACCGCAATCATGACAAATCAGAAACTGGGTCTGATACCTGTGGTCGGGTTCGGCACAACCCACATAGGCATTGAGAGATTCAATCTTGTGTACCAGGCCTTTGGCTTGCAGAAAATCCAGCGCACGATAAACGGTGGGAGGTGCGGAGCCGTAATGTTCGTCACGCAATTTATCCAGAATGTCATAGGCCTTGACTGGCTCATGACTGCGCCATACCAGTTCCAGCACGCGGCGGCGTATACTGGTCAGGCGTACACCTCTTTCCAGGCAGGTCTTTTCTGCAGCCAGCAAAGCTGCTTCCAGGCAATGCTGATGCTGGTGACCATTTTCCTTGAATGGCATGAGTACCCGGTTATTGCTCATTTTGTCCTCACTAATCATGGATATGTTAAATGTAATGTTATAATATAACATATATAACCCATATAGACACGAATAATGCACCAACGTAACGGAAAATTCGTCATTGCCCTGTCTTTGCTGCTGATCCTGTCGCAGTGGCTGAGTCTGGCCCATGCCTCCGGACATCTGGTAAATAGCGGTGATACCTATTGCCAGGTCTGTACCCTGCAGCATCAATTTCATTCCACCACGGTAAATGCATTACCCTGCACCACGGCTGTCGCACAAAAGACTTACACGTATTCAGCCGAAACATATCTCTATACAACAACACCTGATTCCACCAGAACCATCCGCGCTCCCCCGCAGTATCCCCACAGCTAGCAATATCATTTTGTTATTACCGCTACAGGGCTTTGCCCTGTGCGATTTTCATGGGGATAGTTCAATGAATAATCTTTTTATCAGCACGGTTGTTTTCACATTATTGAGCCCTGCTGTTCTGGCAGAGGAAACAACCCAATTTGACACACTCACAGTAACAGCCAGGCCGCCGGACATGGGGAGCCTGGAACACATTGCCCAGCCTATCGATATATTGAGCGATGAAGCTTTGGACCAGGTCAAAGCCGCGAGTATCGGTGAGACACTGGCCAATGAATTGGGTGTGACCGATACCGCGTTTGGCCAATATTCAAGCCGCCCCATCATCCGTGGCCTCGGAGGTCCGCGCGTACTTGTGCTGCAAAACGGCATCAGCTCAATGGATGTTTCCACTATCAGCGTTGATCATGCGGTGACGATTGAACCCTTTCAGGCCCAACAGATTGAGATCTTCAGGGGGCCTGCCACATTGCTCTATGGCAGTGGTGCATCAGGGGGACTGGTCAACGTCGTGACCGGCAGAATACCGGAATACATTCCGGAAAGTTTCAGCGCCTCGGCAGAAACCCGTATCAATTCGGTCAACCAGGAAAAACTGTTTGCCTTTCGTGCCGATGGGGGAGCGGATGATGTGCTTGCCCTGCATATCGATGGCACCATCCGGGACGCCAATAATTATGATTCGGCGGACGGGAAGATACTGAACAGCGCCTATGATAATAATGATATCAACCTGGGTGCTTCCTGGTTTATTGGCCGGGGATTTGCAGGTTTTTCTTTCGGGCGCTTTAACTCTACCCATGAGATCCCGCTGGACCCGGATGATCCGGATGAATTGCCTTTCATAGAAACAACCCAGAACCGGGTGGAGTTCACCGGTGGCCTGGATGATCCGCTACCGGGATTTTCCAGCTTGCGCCTGCGCGCCGCGCACAATGATTATGAACACATTGAGTTCGAAGGACCCGGGGAACCACCAGGTACGACTTTTATCAATGACGAATGGGAAGGACGGCTGGAACTGCAACACTATCTCATTGGTAACTGGAACGGTTCTCTGGGAACCCAGTTTAATCTTAGAAGTCTGGCCGCTGCCGGTGACGAAGCCTTTATCGTGCCGGTTAAATCACATGGATTAGCCGTCTTCCTGCTTGAAGAGACAGATATTGCAAACTGGCATTTCGAACTGGGCGGCCGCTTTGAACACAAAAAATACGAACCCACTGCATCGTCTGGTTTCTCTTCTGTTGATCATGGTGTGTACAGTGTCGCCGGTGGCGCTCACTGGCATTTCACCGATGATCATTCACTGGGTTTATCAATCTCACGCGGACAACGCATCCCTTCCGAGGAAGAGTTGTTTGCTGATGGCCCGCATCTGGCGACAGGCACATTTGAGATCGGCAATCCGGATCTGGGCGCAGAAACCTCCAACAACATAAACCTCTCTATGAAAAAAGAAACAGGCAGGTTGTCCTGGGGCGTGAATTTCTTCGTTAATTACATCGAGGATTTCATTTTCCTCAGTGAGTTCGACCGGGACGGGGATGGTGCGCCAGATTTTGTCGATGATGACGGGGTTGCACCAGGAGATTTGCTCTTGACCCGGATAGAACAGGATAATGCCCTCTTTTATGGTATTGAAGCGGAAGCCATTTTCGGCCTGATACAAGGGGCAAACGGCAACCTGGATCTGCGGGTGTTCGGTGATTATGTACGCGGCAAGCGGGATGGCGGAGATGATCTCCCGCGCATATCACCGCCCAGACTCGGTGCCGGCCTCCTCTACAACAAGGCAGCCTGGACGGCAAACCTTGATGTGATCAATGTCTTTGCACAGGAAGATGTGACCCGGCTGGAGACCGGTACTGGCGGGCATGTCCTGCTCAATGCCGGTATTGGTTATGGTTTCAGGACAGTGGCAGGGGCAATTGACAGCAGTGTGTTTCTACGTGCCAATAATCTGCTGGATGAAGAAGCCCGGAGACATACCTCTTTCCTCAAGGATCGTGCGCCGTTACCGGGCCGCTCTTTGATGTTGGGCATTGAGCTCAATTATTAGGGAACCTCTGATTAAGTATCTTCACCGTCATGCTGGTGAAAACGACCTACAGGATGCAGGAAATGTCGCGGGACGCCTATATGGATATAGGCGGTAGAGCGACGCAGGATGCCAAAGCCGAGGACAGGGCCGCTCTTTCACATCCCTGTGACTGCGGCATTAGCACATCCATGTGCGTCAGTCCGTAGCGACCAGCATCCAGTAACCAATTGTTTTGACTGGATTCTGGCATACGCCAGAATGACGAAGCAAAGAATTTTTAGACTTGATCAGAGGTTCCCTAATTACAAATCACCAATCACCTGCCCCTGAGTGCATCCATGCACGTCATCACCAGTTACTTTTCCTTGACTGCCTCCTGCACTATGGTTTGCAATTCTCCCTTCTGAAACATGTCCAGCACAATGTCACAACCACCGATAAGTTCGCCGTTGACGAACACCTGCGGGAAGGTTGGCCAGTTGGAAATTACGGGCAGATTAGCGCGGACATCCGGTTCGGCCAGCACATCGACATAGGCAAAGTCCACATTGCACGCCTTTAATGCCTGGGCAGTACGCATGGAGAAACCACATTGCGGGAAATCCGGTGTGCCTTTCATGAATAACACGATCGGATTTTCTTCTACAGTCCTTTTGATTCTTTCGGTAACGTCCATCGAAGTACCTCATAGGTGAGCAATTAGATTATATACAAGTTTATACTGTGAAGCGTGAAGCGTGAAGCAACTTATAGGTACTCAGCACTCAGTACTCATCACCCGGCACTAATCCTTTATTCCCCAGCCGCCGCCACCTGCGGTCATAATGGTCAATCTATCGCCGGGGACAACCTTGAATTCTGTTTTACCGGGGACCGGTTCGTTATTCAACAAGTTGATGGCCGCTTGTCCAGGTTTTCCGCCGGCCATGCCCCAGGGTGGATGACGCCGCCTTTCTGTCAATAAAGTCACATGACATTCTTCAAGAAATTCATATTGCCGGATCAGGCCATCTCCCCCTTTATGTTGACCTTCACCACCGGAATCCCTGCGGATGGCATATTGTGTAATCTGCAAGGGGTAATATTTTTCCAGGATCTCGATCGGGGTATTCAGGGTATTCGTCATATGGGTCTGAACCGCATTCATCCCTGCTGATATTGGCCCTGCGCCCATGCCGCCACCCAGCGTTTCATAGTAATCCCAATGCCCGGATCCCATGGCCACATTATTCATGCTGCCATGACTGGCCGCAGGGATTTTTTCCGGTAAAGCCTGTGCAAGCGCGCCAAGTACGGCATCTACAATACGTGTACTGGTCTCGACATTACCGGCCGCCACGGCCGCCGGATAACTGGCGTTGATTAGACATTTCTCCGGGGCGTTGATCTCAAGATGGTGAAAGACACCGGCGGAGGCAGGCGTCTGCGGCGGCATCAGACAATAAAAGCAGTAATACACCGCCGCCGCGGTCACGGACAAGGGACAATTGATGTTACCTTTCACTTGATCAGCGGTGCCGGTGAAATCCACCCGGACTTTATCGCTCGAAATATGCAGGGTCGCCTTGATGGGAATATCACAAAGACCCTGACCATCATCGTCCATTATATCAGTGAAGGTATACTGGCCTTCCGGTAATTCAGCCAATACCGACTGCGCCAGTGAATCAGCATAATCATCCAATGCAGACAGTGCGGTTTTGAAGGCCATGTCACCCATGGACTGGATCAGTAAAATCAACCGGTTCAAACCGGCAATATTCGCACTGATCTGCGCGATAAAATCAGGCCGGGCGATTTGCGGATTATGTAAATAACCCAGAAGTTCAGATAAAACTTCGTCACAGATTACACCGGCCCGCATGACCAAAGTTGGCGGGATGATCAATCCTTCCTGTTCCAGTGTTCGTGCCAGTGGCATGGAACCCGGCGTGCAGGCACCGATATCTGCATGATGGGCCCGGTTGGCCACAAACCCGCACAGTTCATCATGATGAAACACCGGGGCAATCAGTGTGACATCGGGCAGGTGAGTACCGCCCAGATACGGATCATTCATAATAATCATATCCCCCGGCTGCCACGCGATTTTTGTGACAATACCGGACATGGCGTAGGCCATACTGCCAAGATGGATCGGGATATGGGCTGCCTGGGCGCATAACCGGCCTCCGTCATCAAAAATGGCGCAGGAAAAATCCAGGCGGTCTTTAATATTGGGTGAAAAAGCCGTGCGCATGAGGACTGAGCCCATTTCCTCACAAACGGCGTTGATGCGTTTGACAAACAGGCTGAGTTCTATGGCATCCATAACACCATTTTAACCGGATTTTTATCTTGCAGGGGTACCAAATGCAGTACTTCCCAAAGTATAATCACACTATCCGTTAATGCTGTTTTAACAGAAATCACTATTACAGGGGAAAATATTATGAATCCACTTAAATCAGTCAATGGCACGCTTACGCTGGGTTTTGTGCTGGCAGTGGTGATCACCTTGCTGATTGGTGATACATCGTTTAATGCGTGGTCTTTTGCAGTATGGCTGCATGTGTTTTTCGGGATTATCTGGATTGGGCTTTTATATTATTTTAATTTCGTCCAGGTCCCTGCGGTTGCACAGGCGGTAGCGGAAAAAGAGCCCGGACCCGCGGCAATCAACAAATATGTCGCTCCGCGTGCCTTGTGGTGGTTCCGCTGGGGTGCGCTTGCAACCTGGATAACCGGTGCGGCTGCTTTGGAAATCATGCAGGTCGGTCTGATGAATGCTTTCCTGTTAAAAAGTGGTGCTGTAGTTATTGGAATCGGGGCCTGGTTAGGCACCATCATGTTGTTCAATGTATGGGTGCTCATCTGGCCGAATCAGAAAAAGATACTGGGCATGGTAACGGCGACACCGGAAGCGATAGCAAAAGGCAAAGTTATTGCGTTAATGGCATCCCGTACCAATACATTACTCTCAATTCCACTGATTATGTGCATGGTCGGGCATGCACATGGCCTGCCATTATAACTGAGAGTTTTTCGTCTGGGATTCCGGAGCCCGGCTAATAAAGCCGGGCTTTCTCTTTTGAGGACTAAGTAAAAAAACCGTTTATAACCTTTATTAACATGTCAGGATTCAGAGAGTTTTAAATAGTTTATTTTGGTTGAATGAATATTGACGGAAAATTTTGATGAGTGATCATTTGATGGCAAGTTATCAGTATTTACCAGTCGGCTTTGTCGAGGGCACCGGGGCCTATCTGACCGATCAGTCCGGGCAGCATTATCTCGATGCCCTGAGCGGTATTGCTGTGTGCGGACTGGGCCATGCACATCCAAAATTGCAGGCAGCAATTGCTGATCAGGCAGGCAAGCTGATACACACTTCCAACCTTTATCACATCCCGCTGCAGGAGCTACTTGCCGATCGGCTCTGTGCGTATGCGCGGATGGAAAAAATTTTTTTCTGTAACTCGGGCGCCGAGGGCAATGAGGCCGCAATAAAAATCGCCCGCTTGTATGGACATCAAAAAGATATAGCCGAACCGGTGATCGTTGTGACACATCGCAGTTTTCACGGGCGCACCATGGCAACACTGAGTGCGACCGGAAATGAAAAGATACAGGCCGGTTTCGAACCGCTGGTACAGGGATTCATCCATGTGCCTTATAACAATGTTGATGCCATCGAAGAGGCCATTGGCAATAATAAAAATATTGCAGCAGTCATGCTTGAACCCATACAGGGAGAAGGTGGTATTGTGGTGCCGGACCCCGGTTATCTGGCAGCGGTGCGCAAACTGTGTGATAAGCATGCGTTACTGCTGATACTGGATGAGATACAGACGGGCATGTGCCGGACCGGCAAATGGTTTGCCTGGCAGCATGAAGACGCATTACCGGATGTCATGACATTGGCCAAGGCCCTGGGTAACGGTGTCCCCATCGGCGCCTGTCTGGCCCGTGGTGTGGCAGCAGAATTAATCCGGCCCGGCAGTCATGGTTCCACTTTTGGTGGTAATCCACTGGCAGCACGTGCTGGTCTGACCGTACTGGAAATACTGGCAGAAGAGAAACTGGATCAACGTGCAGAATATCTGGGTAACCTGATGATGAACGGATTCCGTGCAGGCCTCAAGGAGGTTGACGGAGTCAGGTCAATACGGGGCAAAGGCATGATGATGGGTATTGAACTGGATCGTGACTGCAGCGAACTGGTCAGGATGGCGCTGGCGGAACACCTGTTGATCAACGTAACATCCGGTAATGTGATCCGGTTATTACCGCCTTTAATCATTACCGATGAGCAGGCACATCAGATAGTCAGGATGGTGTGCAGGATCGTCAAACAATTCCTGGGAAGGTAAAAACATGGCACTACGGCATTTTTTAAGTCTGGGTGATTGCAGTCCGCAAGAACTGCAAATCATCATCGCACGCGCCATAGAGTTAAAAAGGCAATTGCGTAAGGGTGTTGAACATCAGATATTGAAAAACAAGGTTCTGGCCATGATTTTTGAAAAATCGTCCACACGCACACGGGTATCTTTTGAGACGGCCATGGTACAACTTGGCGGACATGCGATTTTTCTCTCACCGGATGATACTCAACTGGGACGCGGTGAACCGGTAGAAGATACCGCACGGGTACTGTCAAAAATGGTTGACGGGATCATGATACGTACCTTCGAACATGCAAAATTGAAAAGCCTGGCGGAATATTCCACGATACCGGTGATCAACGGGTTGTCTGATTCATTTCATCCCTGTCAGTTGCTGGCTGACATGCAGACCTGGCACGAACAACGTGGATCGATACAGGGCAAGGCTGTCGCCTGGCTGGGTGATGGTAATAATATGTGTCATTCTTATATTACAGCCGCACGGTTATTTGATTTTAATCTGCGCATAGCTTGTCCCGAAGGTTATCAGCCGGATGCTGCTATCCTGAAAAGCAGCGGAACACATGTCAGCATCAGTAGTGATCCGGAACTGGCGGCAAGGGATGCCGATCTGATTGTCACCGATGTCTGGGCCAGCATGGGGCAGGAGGCGGAATCAGATACACGTTCTGAAATATTCAGGCCATTTCAGGTCAATGCCGCATTAATGTCATTGGCAAAAAAAGATGCCCTGTTCATGCATTGTCTGCCTGCACATCGTGGGGATGAAGTCACCGCTGAAGTCATTGATGGCCTGCAAAGTGTGGTGTGGGAAGAGGCCGGAAACCGGCTGCATTCGCAAAAGGCACTACTGGAATTTTTACTTGCATAAAGTGTCGTACGTTAGGCGTATTTTGAGTTACAAACCACGGATACCCTTCACGAGTTACCCTTCACGAGATACGATAGCGCATGCATTTTTTACTCAGTAACGATGACGGTTATCAGGCCAGAGGCATCGAGTTGCTTGCAGAAGCATTATCGAAAACCGGCCAGGTAACTGTTGTCGCACCGGATCGTAATCGCAGTGGAGCAAGTAATTCCCTGACACTCGATGCCCCGCTTTACCCGCAGACGGCCAGTAACGGATTTATTTATATCAATGGCACGCCCACCGATTGTGTCCATCTTGCCATTACCGGTCTGTTAGAAAATGACCCGGATATGGTGATCAGCGGGATCAATTCCGGAGCGAATCTGGGTGATGATGTGCTTTATTCCGGGACAGTGGCCGCCGCCATGGAAGGACGCTTCCTGGGTTGTCCGGCCATTGCCGTTTCGATGACATCCTTTGACCCGCAGCATTATGAAACTGCTGTTAAAGTCGTGCTTAAACTGATCAGGTCCATTTCAGAATCCACCAGTACCCGGGATTTATTGCTGAATGTGAATGTGCCGGATCTGCCTTATGCAGAACTGGGTGGATTCGAGATTACACGGCTGGGTCAGAGGCATAAATCCGAACCGGCCATACCCGCCAGGGATCCGCATGGGCGATCCATTTACTGGGTGGGCCTGGTCGGACTGGAACAGGATGCGGGGCCGGGCACTGATTTTCATGCCATCAGAAATAAAAATGTCTCGATTACGCCGTTGCACGTTGATTTAACGCGATATAGTGTGCTGGATGAGTTGAAAATCTGGGTTGGAGGAATGGATAAAAATGAAGAGTAATCATCTAGGGATCGGAATGACATCACAACGCACACGTGATCGCCTGATCACAAGACTGGTTGAGATGGGGATCAAATCCAGAGAGGTGCTTGATGTGATCAAGAATACGCCCCGCCATATTTTTGTAGATGAAGCTCTGGCCAGCCGGGCCTATGAAAACAACGCATTACCCATCGGCTACAACCAGACAATTTCACAACCTTATATCGTGGCCAGAATGACCGAGGCACTGCTGGAAAATGGCCGGCCCAAAAGTGTGCTTGAAATCGGCACGGGTTGTGGTTATCAGACGGCGATTCTTGCGCAACTGGTAGACAGGGTTTACAGCATAGAACGCATTGATGCCTTGCTGAAAAAAGCAAGAACAACACTCTCTACCCTTAAATTGCGAAATGTACGGCTTAAACATGGTGATGGTAGCCGTGGCTGGAAAGAATATGCCCCATTTGACGGAATACTGGTCACCGCTGCGCCTACAGGTGTGCCGGAAAAATTATTGCAACAATTGGCAATCAATGGACGTCTGATCATTCCCGTGGGCAGGGCAGGAGAACAGAAATTATTGTTAATTAAACGCACAGAAACAGGATTTGAGGAGCAACAACTGGACATGGTCAGTTTTGTTCCCATGCTGGAAGGTGTTGGATAACGGGTGATGTATTATATCGTCAGGTTTTTTCCCTTCAGTGTGTTGTTATATTTGTTGTTAAATGGCTGTTCAGGTAATGTCCGGGCACCGGTCGTTTCGGGCAGTGAAAAAATACCGGCAGGTAAAACAGTTGTTACGGCTACTGCGCCACATAAACCACCTGTATCAATACAAACTACAGTACGCCTTCATACGGTAGTCCGGGGCGATACTTTGTATTTCATCGCATTTAATTACGGAATAGATTACCGCGATGTGGCGGCGTGGAATGGTATCAGGGCCCCCTATACTATTTATCCAGGTCAAAAACTGAAATTAACACCCACAGTCCCCGGCCGGTCCCGGCAAATTGCACAACAACAAACCGTACAACCCCAAACTACACAAACACATCCTGGACCACAGAGCAGGGCACAACCATTAATACCCGGCCCGATAGTTTCCAGAGGGGCTGAAACCGCACCCGAAGAAAAACCTGAAACCAGACCTGTAGTCACGGCAAGAACACCACCTCCTTCTCCGCCACCTCAAACAACAGGAGCACCGGCAACAAGGACCACGCCGGTTACTGATGACAAAACGCCTGTTATCAGCGGGCCGATCAAATGGCTGTGGCCCACACAGGGGAAAATAGTGAATTCTGATACCCCTATATCAAAAAACGGTATTGATATTGCGGGTGTCAGAGGGCAACCGATTAATGCCGCCGCACCCGGGCAGGTGGTATACAGCGGCAGTGGACTTCTGGGTTATGGAAGGCTTATCATCATCAAACATAATGAAAACTATCTGAGTGCTTATGCACATAATGATGAGTTGCTGGTTAAAGAAGGTCATCAGGTGACAGCTGGTCAGAATATTGCCCTCATGGGACAAACAGTTAATGGACGTACATTGTTACATTTTGAAATACGCAAGAATGGACAACCGGTCAATCCACTGAGTTATCTGCCTAAACCCTGAATATTTCCATATCCATTAATTAAATCATGGCTATCAGAAAATTTCCCGGAACGGATGATTTGAAAAAAGACGATGATGATGAAACGGAAGTGCTTGAGGTCGGGGCAGACGACCCCGATTTTGAGAAGGATGTTATGGAATTATCGGATGTTGAATCAGCTCAACCGGTAATTGAAGACGATATCGATAAAAATGAGTTTTCTGCTGGAACCATCCCTCAGGGCGACCTGGATGCCACCCGTATTTACCTCAGTGAGATTGGTTTTTCCCCGTTATTAACAGCCGAAGAAGAAGTGTACTTCGCCCGCAAGTCACTCAAGGGCGATGAAGAGGCCCGCAAGCGCATGATTGAAAGTAACCTGCGGCTGGTTGTGAAAATTGCCCGGCGTTATATGAATCGAGGTCTTGCGCTCCTGGATTTGATTGAAGAGGGAAACCTTGGGCTCATCCGTGCAGTAGAAAAATTTGATCCGGAAAAAGGTTTTCGCTTTTCTACCTATGCTACCTGGTGGATCCGGCAGACAGTTGAACGTGCCCTGATGAACCAGACCCGGACCGTACGCCTGCCTATCCATGTCGTGAAGGAGATCAATATCTACCTGAGGGCGGCCCGCAAACTTGCACAATCCCTGGATCGTGAACCGAACCCTGAGGATGTCGCAGAGATGCTGGATATCCCGATTGAAGATGTGAAACATATGTTGGGACTGAATGAACGCATCACTTCGGTGGACGTGCCGACCGGGCGGGATTCAGACAAATCCCTGCTTGATACCATTCCGGATGAGCAGAATACTGATCCTTCACTCCTGTTGCAGAACACGGATGTACAGAGACACATTGATACCTGGTTGTCACAGCTGAGTGACAAGCAGTGTGCTGTGGTTGAGCGCCGCTTTGGTTTGCATGGCCGGGAAGTAGCCACGCTGGAAGAAATCGGAAATGAACTGGGGGTAACACGTGAACGGGTCAGGCAGATACAGATCGAAGCTATCAGGCGTCTCAGACAGATACTGGAACGGGAGGGATTTTCTTTGGACACCCTCTACATGGAAGAATAATTTGAATCAGGCTGGTATCAGGGTTGGATCATAATCAACCCCGCAGCCACATTGCGTTTATCACTGGCCAGCAGGTTATAACAACGGCAAGCCGCTCCCGTGTCCATTACCTCAAAACCGATCTCAAATTCAAATATCCTCGCAATCAACTCAGGCGCCGGGAAATACAGTTGCTGTCCTGTCCCCAGAATAATAATCTCCGGTTTCAGTTGAATGATCTGTTCGATATGTTGCGATGCGAGATCAGTAAATACTGATGGTGGCCAGTCCGGGATCACTTTACCTGGGGAAATAATCAGACTTGAAGTGTAATGTTCACCATTAATGGAAATGAGTCCGCCCTGATAGGCATCAATCCGGTAATGATCATCAGGAGTTGTATCAAGATCAATTTTCATGGTTGTCTTTTTGTCCGGTGGGCATAATCAGCCATGTTACATTAACCATATATTATGTTTGAAGGAGGAGATTGTGAAAATTATATTGTTGGGGCCGCCCGGAGCAGGCAAGGGTACACAGGCGAATATTATCAAACACACTTTTGGCATCCCGCAGATATCCACTGGCGACATGTTACGTGCTGCTGTTAAAGCAGGTACACCACTGGGCAAGCAGGCGAAGAAGGTCATGGATGCCGGTGAACTGGTATCTGATGATTTGATACTCGGTCTGGTCAAGGAGCGGATCGTAAAGGACGATTGCAAGAATGGATATCTATTCGATGGTTTTCCAAGGACCATTGCCCAGGCAGAAGGAATGCAAGCAGAGGGCATCGAGATTGATGTCGTAGTGGAACTACAACTTGAGGATGCTGAAATTATCCGGCGTATGAGTGGCAGGCGTATCCATCCAGGCTCGGGGCGGAGTTATCACGTCGTTTTTAATCCCCCCAAAGTCGACAATACGGATGATGAGACCGGTGAACCCCTGGTGCAGCGTGATGATGACAAGGAAGAGACTGTGCGCAAGCGGCTTAAGGTCTATCACCAGCAGACTGCACCACTGATCAAATATTATTCTGATTTGGTTGAGAAGGGATCAGTACGCTTTGTGCGCATTAATGGCGCCGGTGATGTAAATGAGATCTGTAAAACAGTCATCGACCAGCTTAAAGCTAAATAAGTGCGTTGGCGATGATGCAAATGTTGATCAGCTGTATCACAATCACGCAGATCGGTGAAAAAAACTGTCTGCTGTTGTAAAAAACGCAAAATAATTTCCTATTTTGATTTTTTTACAGAGAAATTTTGATTTTTTTTAAAAAAAACATAGCAAAATAAAAAATCCTTACTATAATAGCTTGCGTGTTGTTTAATTATGTTGTAATTGAGTCGTTGTTTAAATCCATTTAGGGGAGTTAAATCATGGCAAAGAAGACTGCAAAAAAGAAGGCAAAGAAGAAGGTAGCAAAGAGAAAAGTGGCAAAGAAAAAAGCCACAAAGAAAAAAGCAAAGCGTAGCAAAAAGAAGTAAGACCTCTTCGTTAACATCAGCCCAGCGAGACAAGCAACATCGAGTCGAAGCAAGGGCGAAAATAAACGAGAGGAAGGCTCGAAGAAAACAGATAGTCGAAGCATTGACGAAAAATTCAGAGATATAAATTTCAGAATTCTGTGGAGCTCGAAGCCAAAGATTCAAGGCCCCGTTCAGGGGCCTTTTTTGTTGCCTGTCACTTCTCTCTATATATAGTGTCTATATAGCTATGTCACGTAAGTCAAAACCAGGTAACTACAGGAAAAACAAGAAAAAAACGAAAGGTGGGGGATATGGCTGGTTGTTGTTTCAACTGCTCATAATTCTCCTGTTTTGCAGTGCGGCATATGTCATCTGGCTGGACCATCGGATACGTACAGAATTTGAAGGAAAGAAGTGGTCGTTGCCTGCCCGTGTCTATGCGAGTCCCCTTGAATTGTATGCCGGTTTGCCGATCGATCTTTCGTCTGTTGAAAAACAATTACAGGCATTGGGATACCGGCATGTACATCAACCACAACAACCCGGTGAATATATAAAGGAAGGGCCGCGTCTGAAATTTGTCAGCCGTGATTTTGAATTCTGGGATGGTGAGGAAACATCCCGAATCATCTCACTGTTTTTTTCACATGATCATCTGGATACACTTGTCGAGTTCTCGACAGGTGATCCTGTTCCTCTCTTGCGACTCGAACCTGAATTGATCGGCAAGATCTATCCCGAACATCATGAAGACCGGATCCTGATCGCCTATGACGAGGTTCCTCCATTATTAATCGACTCACTCATCGCCATCGAGGATAAAAATTATTTCAGACACGCGGGTATCGACCCCAAAGGCATATTAAGGGCAGCCTGGACCAATCTGCGTTCGGGTGATGTAAAACAGGGCGGCAGCACGCTGACCCAGCAACTGGTGAAGAACTTCTTCCTGACGCATGAGCGGACGTTATGGCGCAAATTCAATGAAATGATCATGGCCATCCTGCTGGAACTGCATTATTCCAAGGCAGAAATCCTCGCTGCCTATGTCAATGAGATCTATCTGGGGCAACAGGGGGCTCTGGGTGTTCATGGATTCGGGACTGCCGCCGAATTTTATTTTGCCCGCCCGTTGAATGAACTCCGTGTTGATCAACTGGCGCTGCTGGTCGGACTGGTCAAAGGCGCTTCTTATTATAATCCACGCAAACATCCTGAACGCGCAAAGGAAAGACGTAATCTGGTCATCCGCCTGATGCTGGAGCAGGGTTATCTGGATAAGGAAGATGCAGACAAGGCGATAGCGGCACCGCTTGATGTCGTCTCGAGTCCCAACTGGAGCAGTGCCAAATATCCTGCTTACCTGGAACTGGTCAGCCGGCAATTGCAGGTCGATTACAAACCGGAAGACCTGAAGACGGAAGGACTGAGAATATTCACAACACTCAATCCCCATTATCAGGAGATTGCAGAGCAGGCAGTGAGGCAACGTCTGTCAAGACTGGAGAAGGGCAGGAATCTT
>MGYU01000050.1 GCA_001801885.1 Gammaproteobacteria bacterium RIFCSPLOWO2_12_47_11 | reverse complement strand
ATGTACATCCCAATCAGCCAGCCCGGCGCCATTTTACGCGATACTACAGTACGATGTATGACCGCCAGGCCCTGAAACAGATATAAAAATATCAGCAGTAATAATATATCCAGGGCCAGAGTCCCCGGTCCTGCCAAATCCAGAAATACCAGAACCAACCCGGCAATGACTGCAAATATCAAACCCCGGGGCAGGTGCAAAGCATGAAATTCCTCCCTGAACCCGCCCGGATTAAACAACGCTGCCTGCCACCAACGTGCAACAAGCAGGGTGGTGGCCAGACTGATAAACAGTCCTGCCGCCGACATGGCATTCATCAGTGGCGCCGCCGTGGCCAGTATTTCCTGAAATTGTACCTTCCTGTCTTCCTGTGATACCTGGTCCAGCCAGAGTTTGAGCCAGCTGTCCCACCACTCTGCAACATTCCCAAGTATGAGATGTGTCATCAGTATGTATAATAAGCTGCACATACCTGCAGCCACAATCAGCTGGCCCTGTGATGCTGTGACTCTCAGGACATTGGCACAGAACCATACGGGCAACCAGATTCCGACCGCAACAGCAATCACAATCTGTGGATTAAATCCGGCCAGCAATGTAAACATCGCAGTCAGTATCAGACTGCCGATGATCACCTGCAAACCGGCCATTGCACCTTTCCTCAAGGTAACGAGGGCTGGTGCAACCCCACCGGACAGATAAGATAAAAAAGGTAACAACAACCCGGCCATGGTCAGGAGACTGGTAACTACCAGCGCCTGCAAACGGCCACTGAGAATAAACTCACCCAACCTGCGCATGGCTATTGAACACAGATAACCACTGATATTTCACAGGGCCAACTCACTACCCCGTGATCAGCAGGTTATATATTACGAATGTGAGTCACAGTATGGTATCAATGCCAGGTAACGGGCGCGCTTGATGGCCGTTGATAACTGGCGCTGATAACGGGCATTGGTGCCGGAAATCCTGCTGGGCACAATCTTTCCCGTCTCGGTAACATAATTTTTCAGGGTGTTGATATCCTTGTAGTCAATCTCCTTGACCCCTTCAGCTGTAAATTTGCAATATCTCTTGCGGCGAAAATAGCGTGACATAATTTTTTTTCCTCTCTCGATATATTACGGGCAAATCAGAGTTGTTCCTGGATTTGATCTTCAGAAGAATTGTCACTGGTGTCATCAACACCCTGATCATCTTCTTTTGATATTCCCGTATCTTCATCCTGGTCCCTGGATTTAATCAACAGTGATGGTTCAGTAATTGCTTCATTACGCTTGATGATAAGGTTGCGTATAACCGCATCATTAAAGCGGAATGCATTACTCAACTGTTCGAGGGTACCGGCATCACACTCGATATTCATGAGTACATAATGTGCCTTGTGGATCTTGTTGATGAGATAGGCCAGTTGCCGGCGGCCCCAGTCTTCGAGGCGGTGTATTTTGCCACCACTGCCATCGATTATGGAACGATAACGTTCCACCATGGCGGGGACCTGTTCACTCTGGTCCGGATGGACCATGAATACGATTTCGTAATGTCGCATGTATAAGCTCCTTTTGGATTAAAGCCCCCCGTTTGAAAAACTACTGCACGGTCCATCTACTTTGTCGCGGGCTCGCTCGACGCTCACCTGTCTATTTGATAGGTCTCGCGTCTCGCTCCGCGGCTTCGTGTAGCTGGACCTGCTCATGACGTTTTTCGACAATGTGTCAACGGTGGAGCAAGGATTAAGAGGCCGCGATATTAATGGATATCAAGGCGGCATGCAAATTCAGGCCCCGGATTGCCGCTGGCGGACTGCCTCAAACAGGCAGATCCCGGTGGCCACAGACACATTCAGACTTTCCACGATCCCGGCCATTGGAATACTTACCAGCAGATCACAATGCTTGCGGGAGTTTTCGCGAAGCCCTTCGCCCTCCCCACCCATCACCAGGGCAAGCGACCGGTTCAGGTCAGCCTGGTAAATACTGCCGGGTGCATCATCTGCCGTACCGATGATCCAGATCCCGGCCTCCTTCAGTTGCCGCAGGGTCCTGGCCAGATTGGTCACTTCTATCAAGGGAACACTCTCTGCGGCGCCACTGGCCACCTTACTGACAGTGGCCGTCAGACTTGCTGTACGTGCCTTGGGGATAATTATTGCACGCACTCCGGCGGCATCCGCGGTCCGCAGACAGGCTCCCAGATTGTGCGGATCCTGTACACCATCCAGTACCAGAAACAACGGTATTGCATCATTATCTATATCACTTAATAACGCAGCCAGATCACTGGCTGCCTGTTTTTCCTTGCGTTTTTTAAGGACGACACCCTGGTGCCGTTCGTATTGTGCCAGTTTGTCCAGTGTTTGTTTCGAAACATATTGTATAGAAGATGACCCGGCTGCCCGGATTAATTCACTGATTGCTTTTGAGTCTTTTTTATTTTCCTGTACCCACAATTCCAACACTGTATGTGCGGACTGTTGCAGGGCATGCCTGGCTGCATGCAAACCGTATATTATTTCCGTTCCCGTATTCATGTTGTATACGATCTATTATTCAAGCATTTCAAAATCGATCTTCTTATCATCCACATCAACCCGGGTCACCTTGACCTTGACCCGGTTGGCAAGACGATAAACG
Organism: Gammaproteobacteria bacterium RIFCSPLOWO2_12_47_11; assembly: GCA_001801885.1. GTDB lineage: Bacteria > Pseudomonadota > Gammaproteobacteria > Eutrophobiales > Eutrophobiaceae > 2-02-FULL-47-50. The sequence continues at coordinate 20,660 of MGYU01000050.1, read as the reverse complement.
CGCCCGGAGCGCTCACCGCGCAGACGATGACCGGCCGGATCAAAATGATAATAATCAATCGGCAATGAAGTGATATGCACCAGCCCTTCCACAAAAATATCATCCAGTTCCACAAACACACCGAATGAGGTAACACTGCTGATGGTGCCCTCGAAGACCTCACCCACTTTTTCCTGCATGAACTGGCATTTGTGCCATTGTACGATCTCGCGCGTCGCCTCATCGGCGCGGCGTTCCGTCATCGAACAATGCGTACCTTGCGCCTGCATTGCATCTTCTGAATAGCCAAAACCCGCGGCTGACCCCTTGCGCAGCAGATGCCTTATGGCCCGGTGTACCAGAAGATCCGGATAACGGCGTATGGGTGAGGTGAAATGGGCATAGGCCGGAAAACCCAGTCCAAAGTGACCCACATTTTCCGCACTGTAAACCGCCAGGGACATGCTGCGTAACAATACTGTTTCAATCAAATGCCGGTCTTCGCGCAGCTTGATCTGCTCCAGCAGTTTTGCATAATCCCTGGCCTCCGGTTCTTCTCCTCCATCCAGAGCCAGTCCCAATTCACTCAAAAACGTTCGCAGATCGGTTAATTTTTCCTGTTTGGGTGTTTCATGGATGCGAAACAGTGCCGGTATCTTATGTTCAATGATCAACCCGGCGGCAGCAACATTGGCTGCCAGCATGAATTCCTCGATCAGGCGATGGGCATCATTACGTTCGTAGGAGTGAATATTCAATACCTCGCCCTCTTCATCAAAGACAAATTTTGTTTCGGAGGAAGCAAATTCGACAACCGCTATTGATTTACGGTATTGATGCATAAGCTGATAAAGTGCGTGCAAATCTTCCAGTTGAGGCAAAATATTTTTATATTGCTTGCGCAGCGCTATATCCTGATCAATCGCGATTGCTGCAACGTCCGTATAGGTCATGCGTGCTTCAGATCGCATTAATCCCTCAAAAAAATGCAAGCTTTTGACACGGCCTTGCTTATTAATATGAAGCTCACACACCAGACACAGCCGGTCGACATGCGGTTTAAGCGAGCATAGCTCATTGGAAAGTATCTCCGGCAACATGGGAATCACACGTCTGGGAAAATAAACAGAATTCCCCCTGCTTTGAGCCTCGGTATCCAGCGCTGAACCAGGTTGCACGTAATGTGATACATCTGCAATCGCCACCAGCAGACGCCAACCATTGCCCTGCTTCTCGCAATAAACTGCATCATCGAAATCCCGTGCATCTTCACCATCAATGGTTATGAGCGGCAGATCACGCAGATCCGTGCGTCCTTGTTTATCCGCCTTTGATACCTGCCCGGAATATTTTTTGGCATCTTTGGTGGCAGCATCCGGCCAGTCACTCGGGATTTCATGACTGCGTATGGCTATCTCCACAGCGAGTTCCGGAGACATATGCTTGCCGAGGATTTCTGTGATCTTTCCTATCGGCTGGGTGTGTCGGTCGGGTTGCTGCACAATGTCCACCACCACATACTGGCTGTTTTTTGCCCTGGCTGAGTCAGATTTAGGGATCAACACATCCTGGTGCAGACGTTTATTGTCAGGTACAACAACACCGATATTCCCTTCCCTGAAATAACGTCCGACGATTTGTTTATTCGCACGTTCCAGCACTTCGACCATGGCACCTTCGCGGCGGCCACGTCGATCGACACCAGTCACGTGTGCCAGTACCACATCTCCATGCAAGAGACTGCGCATCTCTCTTGCCGGCAGATACAAATCATCACCCCCCTCATCCAGTTTCAGGAATCCGTAACCGTCCGGATGACCAATCACACGTCCGCGCAACAGATCCATTTTTTTTGCAAGGCCAAAACCTTCACGGCGGTTTTTTATTATCTGGCCATCCCGTTGCATGGCCTGTAAACGTCTTTCCAGTGCGTCTCTGGCCGCTGCATTTTCCACGCTCAGGCCCTTGGTAATCTTGCTGAAACTCAATGGTCTGTTGGCACGGGTCAGAAAGTCCAGGATGATTTCCCGTTCGGGGACCAGGTGTGGTTCGGCCCTGGGATTTTTTTTCTTTGATTTTCTATTCATTGACAATATTTTAGTGGCTAGGTAAAGTCCGCCGTCTGCTTTACAGCATGCCGAGGTGGCGAAATTGGTAGACGCGCTAGCTTCAGGTGCTAGTGGGGGAAACCCCGTGAAGGTTCAAGTCCTTTCCTCGGCACCAGTTTTTTTCATATCTCGTCACTCGTCAGGCTTATCTTGTAATTCCATTTATAGAGATTATCGCACCTTACAGGTTGCTACACTCCAGACTTTTTAATCGAAGGGGTGTCTCAAAATGATGGTTTCTTCACGTTCCGGTCCAGTAGAGATCATATCCACCGGCACACCGGTGATCTCCTCGATGCGCTTCAGATAACGGCGGGCGTTTTCAGGCAGGGCATCATAGGTTTTTATGCCGACTGTCGAATTACCCCAACCCGGCATTTCCTCGTAAACCGGTTTGCAACCGGCCAGTTCATCCGAACCGGATGGCAAAGTCGATCTGACCTGACCGTTGTATTCGTAGCCCGTACAGATCAGGATATTTTCCAGACCATCCAGCACATCCAGTTTAGTCAAACACAGGCCCGACAAACTGTTGATCTGTTTTGCACGCCGGAGAGCCACAGCATCAAACCAGCCACAACGTCTTTTACGGCCCGTGGTCGCACCAAATTCATGGCCGACCCGTGACAGATGTTCTCCCAGTTCATCAAACAACTCCGTTGGAAAAGGACCTGAGCCAACCCGGGTCGTGTAGGCCTTGGTGATGCCAAGGACATAATTAAAATTCAGCGGCCCGACGCCTGTCCCGGTGGAGGCACCGCCGGCTGTGGTGTTTGAAGATGTCACAAACGGATAGGTCCCATGGTCCACATCCAGTAACGTACCCTGAGCGCCTTCAAACAACACATTGCCGCCCTCGAGAAATATCTGGTCCAGCATGCCAGTGACATCGGTCAACATCGGGATAATGTCTTCAGCCAGCGTCATGGTTTCATCAAGCAGGGACTGGAAATCCAGTGGTGTGGTTTTATAGTAGTTTTTTAATACAAAATTATGATAGTCCAGCGCTTCCCCCAGCTTGGCGGCAAAGCGTTTCCGGTGCAGCAAATCACCCACCCGTAGTGCGCGTCTGGCAACCTTGTCTTCATAGGCCGGTCCGATGCCACGCCCGGTGGTGCCAATAGCAGCGGTGCCCCTGGCCTTTTCCCGGGCCTGATCAAGCACAATATGATACGGCAGGATCAGGGGACAGGCTTCACTGATATGCAGTTGATCACGCACCGGGACTCCGTTCTTTTCCAGCATGCGAATCTCTTCCAGCAGCGCTTCAATACTCAAGACCACGCCGTTACCGATCAGACATACAACATTATTACGCAGGATACCGGCGGGGATAAGGTGCAGGATGGTTTTTTTGCCATCAATAACCACAGTATGACCGGCATTATGGCCACCCTGGCAACGTACCACTGCAGTTGTACGTTCCGTCAGCAAATCAACAACCTTGCCTTTACCTTCGTCACCCCACTGAGTACCAACAACAATAATATTTTTCCCCATTTGGACTCCGGTATCTGGTGTCTGGTATTTAGTATCTGGTATTTTGTTTTTGATTTTTATTACACTTCATGAATAACACGTAATACTTCTATAGTTTTACGACTTTCCACATGCCTGCTTTGCGTACCAGTTTGCGATCACACCCCATCTCTTTTGCATTACCCATCTGTCCAGGCAGTTCAGAGATTACTATCTCACCGGTACGACGCAGTTTATTGATCAATTTCAGTAATGCCGGATCATTTTTGCATGGCGCAAAAATACCCTGTTGCCCGGTATAGGGTAATGAACTCAATGCAAGCAGTGTTTTGATATCAGTACTGAAACCGGTGGCAGGCCGGGCGCGGCCAAAAGCATGACCAATGCCGTCATAACGTCCGCCAAAGGCAATGCCCTGCCCGGCCCCCGGGACATAGGCAGCAAACACGATACCGGTGTGATAATGATAGCCACGCAATTCTGCAAGATCGAAATACAATGGCGCCTCTGGTAACTGTTTCTGTACGAATTCAGCAACTGACTGTAATTCTTTGAGACAGTGTTTAACCTTTACACTCGCGGCGGCAAGATACCGGGCGGCCTCACGGAACACTGACGCGTCGCCATTGGCATTGATCAGATACAGAAACATGTCCCCGGTTTTTTTGGGCAGGGACCAAGATTTGATCAATTCCTGCAATTCTGAACCCGCCTTGCGCTGCAGAATATTAAACAGCTCAATTTCCTGTTCCTCTGACAATCCGGCCTGATTGACCAGACCCTGATAGATCCCTACATGGCCGAGATCAACATGCACCCCGGTGACTCCGGCAATCATTAATGTTTCCAGCATCAGGCACAGGATCTCTGCATCACTTTCCTTGCCATGGTGACCATAGAGTTCGGCGCCAACCTGTAAAGGGCTACGGCTGCCGCCATGATATTCAGGGCGTGTATGCAGGACTGTACCCAGATAACATAGCCGGGTGGGGACATCACGTTTCAGATTATGGGCATCAATCCGGGCCACTTGCGGGGTAGTATCGGCACGGACTCCCATTAACCTGCCACTGAGTTGATCCGTCAGTTTGAAGGTATTCAGATCCAGATCTTTTCCTGTGCCGGTCAAGAGGGATTCCAGAAACTCGATTAACGGCGGCATCACCAGTTGGTAACCCCACCCCTTGTAAAGGTCAATAATCCGGCGGCACAAATCTTCCAGCCGTGCAGCCTGCGGCGGCAGAACCTCCTCGATGCCCTCGGGTAATAACCAGTGATTTTTCATATCCACAATCTAATGTACAAGATAAAGCAGTACCAGCCCGGAAACCATGCTGGCCATGCCTATGACACGCAAGGTGTTATCATCCATCTGCGTTGCCAGAAGCATCATTTTGCGTAAACCGGCCGGGTTCATAAAAGGCATGATACCTTCTATAACCAGTATCAGGGCCACCGCAATGAGTAGTTCATTCCACATTTTATCCTGAATCCAGGGAGGTCAGATTACAAAAATCACCATCCGGCATAAAAAATCCGGGGATGTCCCCGGACAAGAAAACTGACTATACCAGTTTGACAGCAGGGTTCAGTCACTGTCCTGCATCTATCCCCGTTATTTACCCAGTGGATTATTAAAGTATTTGAAAAACTCTGAGTCAGGTTCCAGCAAGAGGATGTTATTACCCGTCTTGAAGCTGTTTTCATAGGCATTCAGGCTTCGGTACAAGGCATAGAATTCCTGGTTCTTTTCAAACGCAGCGGCATAGATTTCGGTGGCCTGTGCATCACCATCACCACGAATGATTTCAGCATCTTTATAGGCCGTCGCCAGAATGACTTCACGTTCACGATCAGCATTTGCCGTAATCCGTTCAGAAGCCTCTGAACCACGTGCACGAAAATCCTTGGCCACTCTTTCGCGTTCCGCACGCATACGCGCATAAACAGAAGCACTGACCTCTTCCGGCAGATCAATACGTTTGGTCCGGACATCCACCACCTTCATACCAAGTTCCACATGCAGGTTTGAAGTCGCATGGGTGACGATATTCAGTATCTCGGTTCTTTCACCGGCCACCACCTGCTGTACAGTGCGCTCGCCAAATTGATCGCGCAAGGCGCGATTAATCCTCTGCTCAACCAAGTTGTTGGCAACGAAGAGATCCCCTTTGGTAGAGGTATAAAACTGCTTTACATCTGAAATTCGCCACTTGATAAAATAATCAACGATCACGTCTTTCTTTTCACTGGTCAGGAACCGCTGGGCTTCCTTGTCCAGATTGAGCAGCCGTTTCTCAAGGATCTGTACGGTATTGACGACAGGTATTTTAATATGGAGGCCGGGCTCCGGTATTGTTTCCTGGATCTCACCAAATTTAAATACGATGGCCTGTTCCCACTCGTTCACCCTGTATAGCGAAGAATAACCAAGGATGAAAAGTACAAACAGTATAATAATAATTCTGGGCATGATCATCAGCGCATCCCCCTTGATCTATCCAGGTAGTTTGCTCCTGTATCTGTTGCAGAACTGCTACCAGAGACTGAAGGGCTGTACTCACTTGAAGTTGAAGTACCTTGTTCCCCGGGACGCCGCTGTTCCATAATTTTATCTATCGGGATATACATCAGATTATTGCTTCCTTCTGTATCCAGCAGGACCTTGTTGGTATTGGATAATACCGATTCAATTGAATCAAGATACAGGCGCTGGCGTGTGACCGCAGGTGCCCGTTCATATTGCACCAGTAGTTGTTCAAACCGGCTGGCCTCACCTTCCGCCCTGGCAATAACCCTGGCATTGTAGGCGTTGGCTTCCTCACGCAGGCGTGCAGCAGCACCACGTGCTCTTGGTATAATGTCATTACGATAGGCTTCAGCCTCGTTCACCAGCCGCTGTTCATCCTCACGGGACTTGATGGCATCGTCAAATGCGGCCTTGACCTCTTCCGGTGGTTTGGCCGGTTGCATTTCCACCCCCAGGATTTCGATACCGGTACCGTAATCATCCATGATCTGCTGGATTAATATCTGCTGGCTCTGGGCAATCTGACTCCTGCCTTCGGTCAAGACGAAATCCAGTTCGCTCTTTCCGATCACTTCACGCACCGCACTTTCGGTAGACTGGTGCAGGGTACTCTCGGGTGAATAAACATTAAATTTGAAATCGGTCGGATTCTTGATACGCCACTGCACTGCCAGTTCCACATCCACGATATTTTCATCCTGGGTCAGCATGGTGGCCTTGTGGGTGATTGACCTGACCTGGCCTACATTAATAATAATGACATCTTCGATGGGCCGTGGGAGTCGAAAATTCAAACCGGGTTGCAGGGTCGTAACAAATTTCCCGAACCGCAAAACAATGCCGCGTTCCTGTTGATCAATGGTATAGGCCATGTCGTAGGCCAACCAGGCGAGCAAACCAATAAATACCAGTATCCATGTGAATGGAGAACCCCTATCACCTGTACTGCCACCCGGGCGTTTACCGAAGATACCGCCAAAACCCTGCTGCATCTTGCGCAGTATTTCATCCAGGTCCGGAGGTCCTCCGTTGCCGTTGCCTTTTCTACCCCAAGGGTCCTTGTTGTTCCCGCCTGGTGTTTCATTCCAGCCCATTATACTGTTCTCCCGTTTACTAAATACCGATTCAGAATATTATTATTCATACTTGTATAAATTATAACCCCGGATCTTAATGTGCAGGATGGGCCGGCTGCAACTCAACATCTTTCAGACCCGATTCCGCACAAAGTCTGTGTAACCTCGGCGTCTCCATGTTCACTTCCATAATCCAGCCACCCTCATTATCGAGCTGCTCGTTATAAACTGCACCGATATTAAACAGATGTGCCCGTAATTTCCCGGCCGATGCAGGCAATTGCAAACGGTGGCGTTGTCTCGCTGATACAAACCGGCATACCGCATCACGCAGCAATTCCATTCCTGCACCGGTCTTTGCCGATAACCATACGCGTTGCGGCTGTCCATTACCAGCCACCTCCATTCTTGGCGGGAATTCCTGCAAATCTATTTTGTTATAAACCTCGATCTGGGGAATATGTGCCGCACCAATCTGCTGGATGACCTGATTGACCTGTTCAATGTGCGCATGCCGTAGACCGTCATTCGCGTCGATGATGTGTAACAACAAATCTGCCTGACGGGTTTCTTCCAGCGTAGCATGAAATGCCTCAATTAAATCATGCGGAATGTGGCGGATAAAACCGACCGTATCGGCGATGATCACCGGCACATCAGGTAGAATATTCATACGGCGTAATGTCGGGTCAAGTGTGGCAAATAATTTATCGGCGGCATAAACAGTTGCCCCGGTGAGGTGATTGAACAATGATGATTTACCGGCATTGGTATAACCCACCAGTGAAATTACCGGTATGTCCGATTTCGTTCTTTTCTTCGCGCCTTGCTGACGTTGTGACCTGACCTTGTCCAGCCGTGCATTGATAGTTTTGATACGTTTACCGATCAAGCGCCGGTCAGTCTCCAATTGTGATTCACCCGGACCTCGCAGACCGATACCACCCTTCTGACGTTCCAGATGGGTCCAGCCGCGGATCAGCCGTGTCGATAAATGTTGTAACTGTGCGAGTTCAACCTGCAACTTGCCTTCGTAACTACGGGCACGCTGCGCAAAAATATCAAGTATTAATCCAACTCGATCAATGACGCGGCATTCCAGCTCGCGTTCGAGATTACGCTCCTGGGCCGGAGTGATTTCATGATTGAATATGACTATATCTGCATTCTGCTGTCCAACCGCCTGTTTGATCTCCAGCAGTTTGCCCTCCCCGATAAAGAAACGTGCATTCGGTACATTTTTACTACAGGTAATAGTAACGGCTGCATGCACACCTGATGAAGCCGCAAGTTCCGTGAACTCATCGAGGTCCTCATTGAACTGTGTAGAACGGAAATTGATATGAACCAGGACAGCACGTTCGCTGCCGGCAGATAAATCATTCAAATCATGACACCAATATCTGGCATTGCTTCTGAAATACTAGGCATCTGTTCCGCTGTCATCCTCAACCTTGGGCATTTTGACATTACGCACCGGGACGATAGTTGATATAGCATGTTTGTACACAAGCTGGCTCACTGAGTTTTTTAATAACACCACAAACTGATCAAACGACTCGACCTGCCCCTGCAATTTTATACCGTTTACAAGATATATGGAGACAGGAACCCTTTCCTTACGTAAAGCATTCAGGAATGGATCCTGTAATGTATGCCCCTTACTCATCAGGATTCTCCTTGTTATTTATTGTTATTATCAACCATTAGATAGATGAACCGGCCGAGGGTTCTATAATTCATTAATTATATTACATTTTTATTCAGACAGAATGATTTTATCTGCCAGATAATTCAGTAAGTTAGCTGGGATAGCAGCATCCTTGCTGACTAACCATACTGCGTCCTGCTCCCGGCGAAACCAGGTCAACTGACGCTTGGCTAGTTGTCGCGTCGCAACAATAGCATGATCAGTCATTGTTTTATAATCAAGTTGTCCAGCCAGATAGCGCCAGACCTGACGATATCCCACCATACGCATGGCCGGCAGGCTGGCATGCAGATCGCCCCTTTCATACATATGGCGGACCTCATCGACCAAACCCTGGTCCAGCATCTTCAAAAAACGCCGACGAATTTGCTCATGCAGGTTCTTCCTCTCAGCCGGAGTGACCACGATCTTGATCACGTTGTAGGGTAAGGGCATGGATGAGTTCATGCTGAAATGCGCACTCATGGGTTTGCCTGTCAGTGCATAAACTTCCAGTGCCCGTTGTATACGTTGTGGATCATTGGGATGAATCCTGCCAGCAGTTTCCGGATCGACTTTCGCCAATCTGGCATGCATGGTATCCCAACCCACAGTTTTTGCCTCTGCTTCAAGCTGCTGCCTGATCCCGGTATCACCCGGTGGTAATGCCGATAGACCGCTTTCAAGCGCCCGGAAATACAGACCGGTTCCACCCACCAATAAGGGAATGCGTCCTGCAGTATGGATCTGTTTGATCTCTTCGAGTGCATCTTGACAAAAGCGTGCGGCAGAATATGACTCAACCGGATCACAGATATCAATCAGACGATGAGGGGCTATCTTCAGAATTTCAGCAGAGGGTTTTGCTGTTCCTATATTCATGCCCTGGTAGACCATGGCAGAATCCACGCTGATGATATCCACAGGCAATCGCTGCACAATCTCAACTGCATGTTGAGTCTTGCCGGTGGCGGTGGGCCCCATCAGAAACACCACTGGCATGTTTGAACTGGAATCAGTCATTCAATAAATCATGCAGTGCCTGCATGTCGAGATAGCGTAATGCCGTTTTGAATTCTTCATCAGTGGCATGTTCTTTAATCCTGTAAAGATCAACAAATAATGAGTTTATTTCTGTAGATGTCAGTCGCTCTGTTGCACTGTCATTGGCATGCCGGGACAGTGCCGTCAGGAGACGGGTTATTTGTTCATCTGGCAGGGAATCCTGCTTCAGTACAGCTATCACATCCCTGATCAGGGAAATGGCATCTGCTCCGGGCAGCGCCAGAGGTAATTCCCGTATTAACAATGCTGCTGGCGCCGTACGGTTTATTACCAGACCAGGTTTTTCCAGCAAGCATTGATATTGATCAATTAATTCCGCTTCTGCAACAGTGACTGGACAGGTCAGCGGAACCAATACTGGCCTGGAGTGATTTCGATTTTCAGACCAGTTCAGTCTTAATTTTATATAGGCAATCAATTCACGGGCACAATGTACATCTACCAGCACTGTGCCATTTGCTTCTTCTGCAAGAATATAACGTCCTCCAATTGATATGGCAGATGCAGCGGTGGTCTTGCCGGATTGTGAAACTGCATGGTTGAGGCCAGTATATTGGTAATCTGTTTTTGTTTCACGGACACGATAATTTCCGGCAGACAGATGTTTATCATTTAACATTTCTGTCTGTGTCTGCTCATTCAAAACCCTGTGCAGGCTGCCAAAAATAAAATCATGCACGGTCCTGGCATCACAAAAACGCACTTCCTGTTTGGTCGGGTGAACATTGACATCGGCAGCAGCCACATCCATATCCAGATAAAGCAAAAATACCGGATGACGGCCGGAATATATCCGGTCCTGAAAGGCAAGCCGCACTGCATGATTAATGAGTTTATCTTTTACCAGGCGCCCGTTCAGGTAAAAATACTGTTGATCAGTCTGGCTACGTGCGACATCCGGCAGTCCCAACCAGCCATGCACCGTCATATCATTCAATTGCTGATTTACATATATAGACTGCTCCTGAAATGCCCGGCCCATAATTGCTGCTACCCTTAGTACAGGGTGTTGTTTATCATCAGAAAAGTGAAATATCTGGCGATTGTTATGGGTCAGGCGAATTGAAAGGTCAAACCGGCTCAATGCAATCCGTTTAACCAGGTCCTGGATGTGAATGAATTCTGTCTTTTCTGAACGGAGAAACCTGCGTCTTGCCGGTGTGTTATAAAAGAGGTCCATTACTTCTACTGTTGTACCGGATAGATGAGCTGCCGGTTGTATTACAGGTGCTGTATTTCTGGTGGAAATAGACACAGACCAGCCATGATCTTCTCCACTCTGTTTCGATGTCAGTGTAAATCTTGAAACCGATGCAATACTTGACAGTGCCTCTCCACGAAATCCCAGCGTTCTGATCCGCCACAGATCGGCATAATCATGCAATTTACTGGTGGTATGGCGATCCACTGCGAGCAGCAAATCATCAGCGTGTATACCGTGACCGTTATCCTCTATCCGGATCAGGCGGCTACCGCCATTCCTGATATCAATATTAATCCTGGTCGCACCGGCATCCAGACTGTTTTCCAGCAATTCCTTGACCACAGACGCCGGTCGCTCAATCACCTCACCGGCTGCAATCTTGTTGATCAGGGAATCAGGAAGTTTATGTATGCGCTGAGGAAGTCCACCATCTGCCATAGGTCATATCATACGGCAGCAGGGAATATGGTTATAGACTGAGTAGATAAAACTTAATAGCTTGATGCAAAACGTTATGAGCAGACCCAGCTACGCGAAGACGCGGAGCGAGATGTGAGACATATCAGATAGATAGGCGAACATCGAGCGAGCACGCGACAAAGTAGATGGGTCGTGCAGTAGTTTTGCTTCAAGGTATCAACTGTCGCTGGGGATGGATAAAACCTGTCCCACCCTGATCACATCTGTTTTCAGATTGTTATGTTCGCGCAAGCGTTGCATGCTGATGCGGTACTGCTGTGCGATTGCAGACAAGGTATCACCACGGGCAATCACATGCTTGCGTGTCACATTAGCGGCAAGTAACGTACCTTCAGGCGCATATTCATTAAAATAATTGCGCAGGCCTTGAAGTATGGAGCCGGCCAGTTTCCCCTGGTAATTTCGATCGCGTAATTTTCTCTCTTCTTCCGGATTGGAAATATAAGCAGTTTCAACCAGTATGGAAGGAACATCCGGCGATTTGAGTACAGCGAAACCGGCGGATTGTACCTGGCGTTTATGCACCTTGCCTACACTCTTCAAACCGGCGAGTACACGATCCGCTACATCGATGCTCATCTCCAGGCTGGCAGTCTGGGACAGATCGAGCAATACGGAGGCCAGCATATTATCATTCACATCCAGATTGACACCGCCGATCAGGTCTGAGGCATTTTCACGCTCGGCCAGCCAGCGTGCGGCCTCACTGCTCGCACCTCTTTGTGACAATATATAAACCGATGAACCCTTGACCCGCGGATCCTTGAAGGCATCAGCGTGTACCGAGATAAACAGATCCGCCTTGTGTTGCCGTGCTATCTGCATGCGTTTGCGTAAAGGCAGGAAGTAATCACCTTCCCTGGTCAAGACTGCGCGCATGCCCCGTTCCTGGTTGATCATATCGGCCAGCAGTTTTGAGATCTGCAGGACTATCGCTTTCTCATGCATACCACTGGGGCCGCGGGCTCCGGGATCTTCACCGCCATGACCCGGATCAATGGCCAGCACGACATCGCGCAAGGCACCAGGTGTTCTGTTGATGGAAGCGGTTTGTATCTCCGGTTGTTCGTCTGCACTGTATAGATCAATGACCAGACGGTGGCCATATTGCTGGTTTGGCGGTAGTAAAAAACTTTTAATCCGGGCATCTGTTTTCAGATCGAGCACCACCCGCAGATCGTTCGGGTTGCGCATAGCGCTGCGCACTTCCTTGAGATACTTGTCAGCAGCCATGGGCTGCGCAGGTGCATTTCTCAGACGGGCATTTTGTATATCCAGTACTACACGGTGAGGATCTGAGAGCTTTTCCAGCTTGTGTTCCACCCGGTTGGAGATATCGAACACAATACGGGTATTGTCCGGAGCCGCCCAGATGCGGACATTCTCCAGCTCCACCGGGTTTGCCATGACGCGCAAACTCAAAAAAATCAGTGCTGTCAGATAGATTCCACGCATAGACTTTACTTGAACTTTCTTGTGTTTATCTATTATTTATTAGCTGTTATTTCAATAATTTCAAGTTTTTATTAGAAAATCAACATATATGTATGTTTTATATGTCAATAATAGCTTATTTCCAGGACTGTAATAACGCCTCCCCGTTACGGGTTTTTGCTTTAATAACCAGTTTGCGGCCCACCTCAAGAAATTCAAATTGGATCAGCAGATCGGGCCGACCCAGCCGGGTTCCGGCCTTCTCCGGCCATTCAACGAGGCACACAGCAGTCGGGCTGAAATAGTCACGCAAACCGATATGTTCCAGTTCATCAGGGGAATTCAGGCGATATAAATCAAAGTGATAGACCGGTTTTTCAGCGAAACTGTAGGGCTCAACCAAAGTATAGGTTGGGCTTTTGACTGCACCTTTGAAACCAAGTTGACGAAGAAAACCCCTGACAAAGGTTGTCTTTCCTGCCCCCAGTTCTCCCTGCAGAAACAGCCTTATACCCGGCGGACAACCCAGGGCCACCTGACCGCCGAGTGCCTCCATGTCAGCACTTTCCGGAACTTCAATGATCATTTCCGGCAATCTTCAATTCCGGGGAATATTGGCCAGTCGCCGCAGCCACGGCATCAGATCAGTCGCAAGCATTCCACGTTCCCCCGCCTTTGCTGCTTCATCACCGGCAGCGGCATGCACACAAACACCCAGTCTGGCAGCTGCTACAGGATTTAACCCTTGTGCCAGCAATCCGGCGATTACGCCGGTCAGGACATCACCCATGCCACCGGTTGCCATTCCTGAATTACCATCACTGCAAACAGCAACGTTACCTGCCGGATCGATGACTAATGTCCCACTGCCTTTAAGTACAATCACACCACCATAGCGCTGTTGCAGTTCCTGCACTGCGGCAAATCGATCCTGTTGAATCTCAGTGCTGGTACAATTCAGCAATCGGGCCGCCTCACCCGGATGGGGGGTCAATATCCAGCGGTCATTACGGACCGGCTCCTGCGCCAGCAGGTTCAGCGCATCGGCATCAACAACCAAAGGTAATCGTGTTTCCAGTACCTTGGCCAATAACATCAGTGACCATTCTGATTGTCCCAGACCCGGACCTATGGCAATAACAGTTGCCCGTTGCAGTAATCCTGATAACTGTGCAGATTGCTCAACAGCATGGGCCATGATCTCAGGTCTGGCAGTACTGATATGCACCGCATGCTGATTGCGTGTAGCCAGACTGACGAGTCCGGCACCAATTCTTCCTGCTGCTTCAGCGGCCATGCGTGCAGCTCCGGCATAACCCAGATCACCACCGATGATCAACGCATGACCAAAATCACCCTTGTGTGCGCTACGTGATCGTTTGGGTAATAACTGCAACTGATTTTTCAGATCAATACGGAGTGCCGAAGGTTTAATGTCCTTGTATATGTCCGGGGGCACATTCAAATCATTAAAATAGGTCTCCCCGGAACAGGCAGGCCCTTGTCCTGTAAACAGGCCCTGTTTCAGGCCGATGAATGTGACTGTGGCTTCTGCCGTCACCACGCTACCCATGATCCGGCCTGTATCTGCGTGCAGGCCTGAGGGTATATCTATCGATAACACAGGTATTCCTGATGTATTGATATCTTCAATGATATTTTTCATCTCACCTGTGATCTCGCGGTCCAGACCCGTACCCAGCAAAGCATCGACTATCAGATCAGAATGTTCCAGTTTGCCTGCTGCATATTTTTCAGGCTTGACTCCTGCTGCGATTAATTTTTCAGCCGCTTCTTTTGCATCTCCCTCGAGTTGGTCCAGTGGGCTCACATGCAAAGCATGCACTTCAAGACCTGCCTCATGCATCAGCCTGGCGATGACATAGCCATCACCACCATTATTGCCACTGCCACAAACTACTTTGATACGTTTTGCATCTGGCCAAATGTTTTTCAGCACATTAAATGTTGCTGCCCCGGCACGTTCCATTAATGTCACGCCGGAAATATGGTGTTTCTTGATGGCGACCCCGTCGAGGGCGCGCACTTCTGCGGCACGATAGAGATGCTGTGGCAGATCAGTTGGTTCGTTTGTCACGTCAGAGGATCAGGGGTTGTTAAAATAATTTTCCCGGTAAAACCGGAGTTCATTGATTGAGTCACGGATATCATCCATGGCGCGGTGGGTTGATTCCTTATTAAACTGTGGTTTGTCCGGATACCAGCGTTTCACCAGTTCCTTGACTGAACTCACATCCAGGTTCCGGTAATGGAAATACTGTTCCAGTTGCGGCATCAACCGGTGCAGAAAGCGGCGATCCTGACAGATGCTGTTACCGCACATGGGTGAAACTCCAGGAGGAACGAACTTTGCGACAAATTCCAGGGTCATAGTTTCTGCATTCGTCGCGGTATGGCGGCTGTTGCGTACACGTTCCGACATTCCTGATTTGGCGTGTTGTTTGGTGTTCCATTCATCCATGGCCTGCAAAATACTGTCTGCCTGATTGATGGCTATCACCGGACCCTCTGCCAGAAGGTTTAATCGACTGTCGGTAATAGCAGTGGCTATTTCAATGATATAATCATTATCAGTATCCAGACCGGTCATCTCAAGATCGATCCAGATCAGATTTTCAGTTGATAGTGTCATGTACTAACCTGTTAGACTTGCATAAAGCTCATTTTAACCATATTAGACAGTGTAACCAAATCATAAACAGGCCAAAACATAAATAGGAATATTAAAGAACCACCATGAATGAGTTTACTGTTATTTTTCTGGCCGCTGCCTTAACCAGTATCGTGGTGCATTGGCTGTTGACCCGGCGCCATATCCAGCACGTACGCAAACACCGGGCGACTGTACCTGCAGCATTTGTCGGCAAGATACCACTTGCAGCACACCAGAAAGCCGCTGATTACACCGAGGCCAAGGTCCGGCTGAATCTTTATGAGCTTGTTATTGCTACAGTTATTTTACTGATCTGGACAATTGGTGGTGGTTTGCAGTTACTGGATGAGACATGGCGCAGTCAGGGGTTCCCCTTGTTATGGACCGGTACCGCGATGCTTTTGTCCTTCTTTGCCATTTCTTCATTACTCGGTCTGCCATTGAGTTATTATCGTACTTTCAAGCTGGAACAGCGCTTTGGTTTTAATAAATCTACCCTGAAAATTTTCTTTTCTGACATTTTCAAAAACATGATGCTTGGATTACTGATTGGCACACCCATGATCGTGCTGGTCATCTGGATCATGGATAATTCCGGTTCACTTTGGTGGATTTATGTCTGGTTGACCTGGCTGGCATTCAGTCTCTTCATGATGTGGGCCTACCCTGCTTTCATCGCACCACTCTTTAACAAATTCCGGCCGCTGGAAAACCAGGCATTAAAACAACGTATAGAAAACCTGCTCAGTAGAAACGGTTTTACCAGCCAAGGTATTTTTGTCATGGATGGATCAACACGCTCCACCCATGGTAATGCCTATTTCACCGGACTGGGTGCGAATAAACGCATAGTATTTTTCGATACTTTGATAGAGGAACTCAGCCCGGAAGAAATCGAGGCAGTACTTGCCCACGAACTGGGTCATTTCAAATGCAATCACATCAAAAAACGTATAGTGACACTGGGAGTGGTCTTTTTTATAGGCCTTGCCTTGCTCGGCTGGTTGATCAACATGCCTTGGTTTTATTCCGGTCTGGGAGTGACTGAGCCAGCAATCTATATGGCCTTGCTATTGTTTATTGTTATTGCTCCGGTGTTTACTTTCTTCCTGCAACCGGTGTTTTCCTGGATCTCGCGCCAGCATGAATTTGAGGCTGATGATTTTGCTGCAGCACAGGCACAGACAGAAAACCTGATCCAGGCGCTGGTAAAACTTTACAAGGAAAATGCAAACACGCTCACACCAGATCCGGTGTATTCGGCGTTTCATGATTCCCATCCACCAGCACCGATCCGGATCAAGCACTTGTCCACCAGGACAGTTTGAATTATTAATGGATGAAATATTTTCTTTTCCTACTGTCGCTGGTTGCAGTTTCAGCATCACTGACAACCGCACATGCTGAAGATATGCAACATGGAAAACTGCTGTATGAAAATAATTGTGTGAGTTGTCACTCTTCAGAGATTTTCACACGCGAAAAACGCATGGTAAATAATTTCACGGAACTGAAAGAAAGAATCAGACAATGCGAACTCGCCAATGACCTCACCTGGTTTGATGATGATATCGACGCTGTGGTGAATTATCTGAACGCGACTTACTATAAATTTGAGACTGAATAGAAATTTATTTTAAATATCTCGCCGTCCTGCCAGTGCATGGAATATCGTACTGGTACCGACAAACTCAAGCTCTCCCCCCATCGGTATACCATGTGCGATCCGGGTTGGATGCAGATTGCGTTTTTTCACCATCTCGCTGATAAAATGCGCTGTTGCTTCACCTTCCACCGTTGAATTGGTGGCGAGGATGACTTCCTTGATTTCACCTTCATCCAGCAAGGCTGCCAGTTTGTCCAGGCCCAGTTCTTCCGGGCCGATGCCATCCAGGGGTGATAAGTGTCCCATCAATACAAAGTAGAGTCCTTTGTATTCAGCATCTTCAATGGCATAAACATCTGACGGGTTTTCCACTACGCATAACAATGAGCGATCGCGTTTCCGGCTCATGCATAAATTACAGATTTCAGTCTCGCTGAATGTACGACAACGTTGACAATGGCCAATATGATCCATGGCATCATTCAGGGCAGCGGCAAGATTACGGGCACCTTCACGGTTGCGTTGCAAGAGATGATAGGCAATGCGCTGGGCTGATTTTTTACCTATGCCCGGCATACAGCGCAAAGCATCGATCAATTTTTCCAGAATGGAAGATTCAGCCATGGAAATTTAACAGCGTATAAACAGCAAACACATCAGAATGGTAATTTCATTCCGGGCGGTAAACTGATGCCTGCGGTCAACCCTGCCATTTTTTGCTGGGTCTTTGTTTCCACTCGCCGGTTAGCGTCATTAACCGCAGCGGCTATCAGGTCTTCCAGCATTTCCTTGTCGTCACTCATCAGACTGGCATCGATTTCTACACGTTTCAGATCATGCCGGCCTGTCATGGATACCTTGACCAGACCTGCACCAGCCTCACCTGTTACTTCCATATTTGCGATCTCTTCCTGCGCCTTCTGCAGTCCTTCCTGCATCTTCTGCGCCTGTTTCATCATCTCGCCCAAATCACCTTTCATATCAAACCTCTACCTCACTATGAATAATTAATTACTTCCAGAACGGATGGAATTTTTATCAATGGTTGCATCGAATAATTCTTTCATCAATTTGATATTCGGATCATCCTCAACTGATTTTTCAGCCGCCAGTTGCCTTGCCTGATCTTCTCTTATTTTTCTTTGTGCCGGTGTTTCAGAATCAGGATCCTCAACTGTCAGAATCATTTTTATGTGTTCCCCGAAACGGGTTTTTAAAGCTGAATGCAGGCGATCCTTTTGTGCGGTATTCAGCAAGTGTTCCTGCACAGGCGACAACACCAGATGTATTTTATCCTTGCTGTGTTCCTTCAGCACACAATGGCCGGCAAATTCCTTGACCAGTCCTGCAAGTGCCATTTGATCAATAATGTCCCGCCAGTTATCCGGGCCAGCTGCTTCAGTATCGTTATTATCACCAGTGGTAAATTTATCATTTTGACCCTGCCGGATCGTCTGCTTTGGTGTTGTTGATGCCATCACAGCAATTTTGTGTACCGGATTTGAATCCCTGCTGTCGGGCTGATCCGATACAACCTGTTGATATGTCACCGGAGATAATGGACGGAACGCCAGCATCCTGATTAACGTCATCTCGAAACCGGAACGTGGATCCGGCGCTACAGCAAGATCACGTCGCCCGGCCAACGCTATCTGGTAATAAAGTTGTATATCTTCCTTACTGCTCTGTTCCGATAAGGCTCGAATTACGGGATTTGTTTCCGTTTCATCTGACTGGCCTGACAATACCTGGCAGACCGCTATCTTTTGCAACAGGGAGAGTAATTCTACCAGCACCGTATCGTAGTCCGGATTATGTTCTGCAATATGATTGGCCCGTTCAAGTACTGTTTTAGCATCCCCGGTTATCAGTGCATCAAGCAAGGCATTCAGTTCCAGGCTGTCAATCGTTCCCAGCATGGCGCGTACCTGTTTCTCCACCAGACTACCACCGCCATAAGAGATCGCCTGATCAAGTAGACTCAGTGCATCACGCAGACTGCCATCGGCGGCCACTGCAACCAGGTGCCGTGATACAGCATCACTTTCCACGCCTTCCGCAGTCAGTATATGTTCAAGCTGTTGCTCGATCTGTTCCACACTCAATAATTTCAGATTGAATTGCAGACAGCGGGATAAAATAGTGACCGGGATTTTTTTGGCTTCCGTCGTTACCAGAAGAATCTTGACGTGCGGTGGAGGTTCTTCGAGAGTCTTCAGCAAGGCATTAAAACTGTGGTTCGAAAACATGTGTACCTCGTCAATCAGGTACACCTTGTAACGGCCAACCGATGGGGCATACTGAACGTTGTCCATCAAATCACGGGTCTCATCCACCTTGGCGCGGGACGCGGCATCGACTTCTATCAAATCAACAAAACGGCCTTCATCAATACTCACGCAGGCAGAACATACGCCACAGGGTGTTGAACTCACGCCCTGTTCACAGTTCAGGCATTTGGCCAGTATTCGCGCCAGCGTGGTCTTGCCAACACCACGGGTACCCGTGAACAGATAGGCGTGGTGTAACCGGTTGTTGTCCAGCGCATTGGTCAATGCCTGCAGTACATGTGTCTGTCCAACCATGTCTGCGAATGATCTTGGCCGCCATTTACGTGCAAGGACCTGATAACTCATGATTCAGTATTGAATTCCACGGAAATTAATCTGTTATTAAGGTACATCAGTTTACAAGGATAATACCTTACAATAATACATGTTCAGATGACATACTACCTTGGGGAAGGAGATCCTTACGAATATCAAGGAGGCGGCCCATACCCGCCTTATCCCGGCACCCGCTTCCATCGTTACCGCTGCTCCCTTCCGGGCCTGACGGGGTTCACAATTTCGCGTCGCGGGGGGGCCGGCACAGGCCACCATAAAGGAAGAGAATACCAGTATTAAATAAATACAAGAACAAATAAAAATTCAGGTTGCTGTTGTAAAAAATCTGGACTTATTCTTAACCATCAACAGAATTAGCAGAATGTGCGAAGATTTTTGCAATCTTCCGAAATATGTATACAGTCCCTATCAGTCAGCAGATTTTTTATGTATAAATACTTGTATATCTAACGGTTTGGAAGACGTCAAATGTTACTGAAAAATCTCATACAAGACATGTGTAAGCGGGAACTTGACCAACTCCTGGTCTTGCATCTCACCAAAGAAGGTATTTGCCTTGGGCGTGTCACTTATGAGAATGGAAAACTAATGATCCGGGACAGGGGACTGCTTGGTGATGGAGTGAAGCCCGCACAATTGGCGCCTTGCTGGGATTATGGACTGCTTGGCTGTCTCTACAACACAAACAAGTTTGAATGGAACAGTCTG
>MGYU01000049.1 GCA_001801885.1 Gammaproteobacteria bacterium RIFCSPLOWO2_12_47_11 | reverse complement strand
GTCACCAATCACTGATTAAGCTGGCTGTAAGGTATAAGTCCGCAAACTCCTGGCAAACTCCTGCAACGCCTCAATCCCCGTAGCCTCAGCCTCCTCGCACCACTCACGCAGGGAATTTAGCAGGCTTTCTTGTGTGGCTGTTTTTTCCGTCCAGATCGCCTGCAGCCGTTGACCGAAATCATAAACAATTTGCATGGCACGGTTCTGTCTGAGCAATTCTTCCAGCATAATCCGTGCCTTCGCATCCATACGTGTTGCAGGGCGGATAATTAACTGTTTGCCGCGTTTGAGCAGTTTTCTGGTCGCAATATTGGCCTTGGATTTCTCTTCCCGGTATACCCGGGTGACAACTACCCTTGCATAACGTGACATGATGTGCAATCGATTGGTAATTACCGCCCTGACAGTATCCAGATCGATCTCCGGCTTTTGCTGATCAACCAGTAATTTTGGCGCAATCTTCTTGATCCGTGCCAATCCCAGAAAATTTAAAAACCGGATATAACTCCAGCCGAGGTCGATCTCCCACCAGTGACTGGAAAATTTTGCCGAACTGGCAAAGGCGTGGTGATTGTTATGCAATTCTTCCCCGCCTATCAAAATACCCCAGGGCACAATATTGGTCGATGCATCAGGGGATTCAAAATTCCGGTAGCCGCCCCAGTGGCCAATGCCGTTGATCACACCCGCGGCGAAAAAAGGTATCCAGCCCATCTGTACGGCCCAGATGGTGATACCGATAAAACCAAACAGCACAAAATCAATCAGCAACATCAGCACAATACCAAAGTCACGATAGCGCGTGTATAGATTATGTTCTATCCAGTCATCCGGTGTTTCATGCCCAAAAGATCTCAATGTGTCCTTGTTCAGCGCTTCCTGTTTGTAGAGTTCGGCGCCTTCAAACAAAACTTTGGCTATCCCGCGGGTCTGCGGACTATGCGGGTCGTCCTTGGTCTCCACACGGGCATGATGCTTGCGGTGGATCGCCACCCATTCCCTGGTAATCATGGCTGTGGTCAGCCATAACCAGAAGCGGAAAAAATGGCTGATGACAGGATGCAGATCGATGGCGTGATGCGCCTGATGGCGGTGCAGGTACAGGGTCACCGCGGCGACAGTAATATGTGTCAGTCCCAGGATAACCAGGACATAGCCCCACCAGGGTAATTGCAACAAACCATGTATTATCAGCACTTTCTGTTCTCCGCATTAATCATTCAGACTGTATCCTAACGCGTATTGCGCTGCCGGGTCTATGACGGATCAGGTTATTTTTCCACAATGAGGTTACCGTAAATATCAATCGTGCATGCCCAGCCCGGAGCAATATAAATAGTGGACACCTCGTCCACCACGATTAGCGGCCCGGCGAATTTTTTTGCGGGACATAGAAACCTGCGCTGACGGACAGGTACCGGGTTGCCGATCCCGTAAATGTGGGAAAACTTGCCGGGGCTGGTCGCTTCGGAGGGCTTCATTTCCGGCAAAGACAGTGGGTCTGCTGCGGCCATGACACCCGCGCGTACATTCACCAGTTCGACCGGGGTATCCAGGCGGTGACCAAACAGCGCTTGATGTTGTTGGTGAAACCTGGATTCTGCGTCGTTAATGTTTATCCAGGGAATATTCAGGGCATAGGCTTGTCCCTGATAACACAGATCAAGACTCGGTGTTAATACCAGACGGGCAGCATCAACGCCTTCCTCTGCCAGGGCAATTTTGCCGGCGGTAATCAGCTCATCCAGCGCCGCTGCAATGAAATTATGTGAGCACTCACTTAAAATTAAACCGAGTGTTTTAGATAACTGCCTGCCGGGTGGTGCGACCAACATGCCCAGCGCCGATAACACACCGGCCTGGACAGGGGCTATTGCCTTGCGCATGTTCAAGGCATCGGCGAGCGCACATAGATGCATACCACCCGCACCCCCAAAGGCCATCAGGACAAACGCGCGGGGATCGATCCCTTTTTGCACCGAACACATGCGCAAGGCCTGCACCATGTTTTCGTTGGCAACACGGACGATCCCTGCGGCCGCCTGTTCAACAGTTTCCAGCCCCAGAGGTTTAATTAATTGACTCACGGCAGCGTGGGCATGGTCGAAGTCCAAAGGCATGCTGCCACCCAGCAGTGCCGATTTGGGCAGATGACCCAAAATCAGGTTGGCGTCGGTCACAGTCGGTTCCATACCACCCTGTGCGTAACACGCCGGGCCGGGCATGGCACCGGCCGACTCTGGCCCAACCTGCAAGACGCCACCCGCATCTACATAAGCGATCGAACCACCCCCGGCGCCGATGGTGTGTATATCCACCATCGGAATGGCGACCGGGTACCCGGCGATGCGGCCATGACTGGTCAGCGGTATCCGGCCATCTATCAATGCCACATCCGTGGAGGTGCCACCCATATCAAATGTCAGGAGCCGGTACTGACCACAGAGGTTACCGGCATAGTATGCCCCAGAGGCGCCACCGGCCGGCCCGGACAACAGCAAATGCACGGCCTCCCGACCCGCCGGTGCCGCCAGGCAAGTCTGTCCGGAGCTGCGCATGACTGACACTCTGGCCGGAATTAACGAGTCGCTCAGCCGCCGCAGATAGCCATGCACCAGGGGGCCCACATAGGCATTCAACCAGGTGGTAATACCGCGTTCGTATTCACGTTGTTCAGGAAGAATTTCTGAAGAACAGGAAATAAATAAATCCTGTGGCAGTGCAGCCGCTATTTTCTTTTCAAATTGATCGTCCACAAATGAATACAGCAGATTGATGGCAGCCGACTGTGGTTGCAGAGCCTTGACCTCACGCACCAGCAATTCAATATCATCATCAGTTAAAGGATCAATGACCTGACCCCAGGCAGTGATGCGTCCCCCCGTTTCCAGACAATATAGAAACGGTACCGGGGGCTTCGGCGGGAGAGGCTGCAGATTATAAAGTTCGCGCCGCGCCTGGCGGCCGATACTCAACACATCCCTGAAACCACGATTGGTAATATATATAGTCCGTGCACCTTTGCCTTCCAGTACGGCATTGGTGGCGATGGTTGAGCCATGGATGATACGCAAACCTTCCAGTTCGACATTCATGTCGCGTGTGCCTTGCAATATTGCCCGTTCCGGCGCATCGGGGGTCGATAACACCTTGTGTATCTGCATACGCTCACCATCAAAATAGACAAAGTCGGTAAACGTGCCGCCAGTATCAATACCCAGTATCCTGTTAACTATCATGTTACCTTCTTCGAAATATGCACTTGCAACTCGCACTTTAATCAGAATAATAACTGCGGCATGAATAGTGAAACCCTCATCTCCATTAACGGAGTTTACCGTTATTACGGTAACTACTGTGCAGTAAATAACGTAAGTTTTACTGTGGAACGTGGCGAGGTACTCGGGTTTCTGGGCCTGAATGGCGCCGGGAAATCCACCACCATGCAAATTATCAGTGGTGTACTCAGCGCCAGCAGTGGCGCGGTCAGTATTGCCGGCTTCGATATCATGGATGCTCCGCGCCAGGCAAAATCACAACTGGGTTTTCTGCCGGAACAACCCCCGCTCTACCACGATCTCACGGTCGATGAATATCTTGATTATGCCGCACGACTGCGCGGTATCAGACGGACGAACATAAGAACGGTAATAGAAAAGAGCAAACAGCGTTGCGGTCTGGAAACAGTGGGGCAACGGTTGATTAATAATCTGTCCAAGGGTTATCAGCAACGGGTGGGTATTGCCCAGGCCATACTTCATGCGCCTGCTGTTATCATCCTGGACGAACCGACCAACGGACTGGATCCGGTCCAGATCAAGGAGATCCGGGAATTGATAAAAGAACTGGGCCGGGACCACAGCGTAATCCTGTCCACGCATATCCTGCCGGAAGTACAGACCATTTGTGACCGTGTGTTGATTATTCATGAAGGGCAACTGGTACTGGACCGGCAACTGGAAAACATTAATGAAGGCAAACAAAACAATATTATAAACATTGCTTTCAGACAGGCCCCGTCACTGGATACCCTTAACATTATTGAAGGGATAAAGCATATCGATCAAATCAGTGACCAGCAGTTCCGGTTCGAACTGCACCCTGGGTCCGCAGCGATAGACCACATAGTCCGGAATTCAGCCGCTTCCGGCTGGGGCTTGTTTGAAATAATCCCGGAAACAGGCTCACTGGAGGAGACCTTCATGCGCTTGACCAGTGGCGAAAAAGAGAATTTATGAATAATATCCTCACTATCACCACTCATGAACTGAGGCGATTATTCAAATCACCACTGGCGTGGGTAATACTTGCTGTGGTTGAGTTTTTACTGGCCATATTTTTTCTGATCCTGCTCAACCAGTTTATGAATCCGGGACCATGGTTTGCAGGGCGCGGCGCGACTGAAATTGTGATTGCGGGCCTGTTGCAGATCTCCGGCATTGTGATCCTGCTGGTTACACCATTTATCACCATGCGCATCTTCAGTGAGGAACGCCGTACCGGCACCATAAAATTACTGTTGTCGTCACCGGTCACCATAACTGAACTGGTGCTGGGCAAGTATCTCGGCACGCTGGTTTTTCTGGTTGTCCTGCTGGCATTGATAACCTTGATGCCGCTGTCCCTGTTGCTCGGCACGCCGGTGGATTTCCTGCAGGTGGCCGCTGGTCTGCTGGGCCTGTTTTTACTCATGGCCAGCTTTGCGGCAATTGGTTTGTTCATATCAACACTGACCAGTCAGGCATCCATTGCTGCTATTACAACCTTTGGTGTGCTGTTCATGTTGTGGATCATCAACCTTGCCAGCACGACCGGCGGCGAAATATTCAGGGCGATATTTTCCTATCTGTCATTGCTTAAACATTACAACAGCCTCATTAACGGGGTGTTTAATTCTGCCGATGTGATCTATTACCTGATTATCTGCATCACTTTCATTGTATTGAGTATCTGGCGGCTCGATGGCGAGAGACGGCATCAATGATAATTGATCAGTGATATGCTCATAACTTCAAAAACACGCCTGTATTCCCGCATTAACAGCACGGTAATGCTGGTATTGATCGTGTCCCTCGCCGGTCTGCTGGGCTGGCTCAGCACGCTCCACACATGGCAATCGGACTGGACCCGGGGCGGAAGGCACACGTTATCCGATGTCAGTAAACAGGTCCTGGCGAAGATGGATGGCCCGATCGAAATTACTGCCTATGCGCGTGAAGATGTTGGTCTGCGCGATGCCATCAAAAAAATTGTCGGACGCTATCAACTTGTTAAACCTGATATCAAGTTGCATCCATTTGTAAATCCTGATGCCGTACCGGATGAAATCAGAAACCTCGGCATCAGTGGCGATGGAGAGCTGGTGATCCGTTACCGGGACCGCAGCCAGCATGTGCAATCCGACGACGAAGAGGAGTTTACCAACGCCTTGTACCGTCTGGTACGTGGCGCAGAACACTGGCTGGCGTTTATCGAAGGGCACGGTGAACGCAGCCCCCTCGGGCAGGCCAATTTCGACCTGAATACCTGGGTGCAACAACTGACCAACCGTGGTTTCAGGATTCAGCCACTCAATCTGGCCAACATTCAGGCAATACCGGAGAACACACAGGTATTGGTCATTGCCGGACCACGCGTTGATTTTCTGCCCGGTGAAACAAGTCTGATCACTGATTATCTGGAAAAGGGCGGGAATTTACTCTGGCTGACCGATCCCCCGGGAAATTTACATAAACTCGATGCCCTGGCTGATCAACTGCAGATCAGGATTGAACCGGGGACTATCATGGATTTTGCCGGGCAACTGATCGGGCTGGACGATCCGGCCATCGTGTTGCAGACATCCAGCCTGTATCCACCCCATCCTGTCACACAGGGGTTCGATTACACAACAATTTTTCCTGCCGCCACAGCTGTAACTTTTGCAGAGAATGACATCTGGGAAATCAGGCCGTTAATCACAACCGGTGACCACACCTGGCTGGAAACCGGCAATCTGGAGGGCGATGTCAATTTCGACGAAGCAAGCGACAAGGCCGGACCACTTGCTATTGGCATCAGCCTCGAACGCGAAAAGGAGCTTGATGAAGGTGAAAACCGGGTGCGCAAGCAACAGCGTATCGTGGTCGTGGGTGATGGTGATTTTCTTTCCAACACCTATATCAATAACGGCGGCAATCTTGATCTGGGTATGCGTATCATCAACTGGCTGGGCAGTGACGATGATTTCATCACCATCCCGGCAAGAATTGCCAAAGATACACAGCTGGAACTCTCGCCTTTTGCCGGTGTGATCATCGGTTTTGGTTTTCTCATTATATTGCCCATCGCACTGCTCACGATCGGCCTGACTATCTGGTGGCGCAGACGTAAACGCTAAACCGTGCAATCACGCCTGCTCATAAATATCGTACTATTTATCAGCGTAATTATGCTGGCATTGTTTCTTTCCACTACGCTGAATGATAAAACTACGGAACAGGATATCACGCTCACTGATCTGGAGCCGGCCTCCATTAATACCATTAAAATTATTCGCAGTACGGCAAATGAAATACTGTTACAAAGGGAAAACGGGCAATGGTGGATGCATGAACCTTATCATTTGCCAGCCAATGAATTTCGCATCAATACCCTGCTGAAATTGCCGGGCGCGCACAGCTATACCCGGTTCAGAAAAAACGAGGTTGAACTGGAACGTTTTCTGTTGAATGAACCGGTTGTATCCGTAGTGTTTGATAACACCCGTATTGATTTCGGCGATACCAGTCCGATAGGGGAACAACGTTATGTGCTGGTCAATGATACCGTGCACCTGATCAATGACAGCCTCTACCAGCAATTACAGACTCCGGCTACATTCTTTCTCAAAACAAAACTTTTACCCGAAGATAGCGGGATCAAGGCCATTAATTTCCCCGGCTACCGGGTGAGCAAGCATGAAGGAATATGGAAAGTTGATCCGGGGCTGGACATCAGCGCAGACAATATCACCGGACTTGTCCATGCCTGGCGCAACGCTGATGCCATTTCGATCAGGGACTATGAAGACAGCGACAATGCCGGGACGGTCCGGGTAGAACTGGAAGACGGAAATATTTTTGAATTCTTCATTGTCACTCCGCCACCGCAACTGGTGCTGGCCAGGCCGGATATTGGATTGCAGTACCACATCAGCGGCGATGACGCCGAACAATTATTTTTAATATCGGGATATGATGAAGCCTCACCTGTGGATCTGAATTAACCGCTGCCTCATTGTAGAAAAGAATTTTCTTTATACTTGTAACTTGTAACTGCCTTTATGCCTGAACTACCGGAAGTTGAAACCACCCGCATCGGTATAGCGCCGCATGTGCTGGGTGAGACTGTAACAGACGTGATCATCCGTGATGGCAGATTACGCTGGCCGGTCCCGAAACAACTCCGGAAGACATTGGTCGGCGCCTCCATCCGCAAGCTATCACGCCGCGGAAAATATCTGTTATTTCACACGGAGCCCGGTTGCATGATTCTGCATCTGGGCATGTCCGGCAGCTTGCGTATCCTGACCGGTGAAATTCCTCCTGAAAAGCATGA
Source organism: Gammaproteobacteria bacterium RIFCSPLOWO2_12_47_11 (assembly GCA_001801885.1). Taxonomy (GTDB): domain Bacteria; phylum Pseudomonadota; class Gammaproteobacteria; order Eutrophobiales; family Eutrophobiaceae; genus 2-02-FULL-47-50. The sequence goes on along the minus strand of MGYU01000049.1, from coordinate 9,905 downwards.
TCATGTGGATTTCGTTTTTGCTTCCGGTACCCGTTTGCGCTTCCGCGATCCACGCCGGTTCGGCTGCATCCTCTGGACAGCAGGTGATCCATTACACCATGATTTACTCTCTAAACTGGGCCCGGAACCGCTGAGTGATGATCTGGACGGCGATTATCTGTTCCGTAAAGCCAGAAAACGCACCCAATCAGTTAAAACCTTCATCATGGACAGCCGTATTGTGGCCGGGGTCGGAAACATTTATGCGAACGAAGCACTCTTTGCTGCCGGGATTAATCCCAATCGCAAGGCGGGCAGGATAACCAGAGAACGTTACGAAAAACTTGCCGTTTGTATTAAAGACGTGTTGAAAAAAGCACTGGCCAAAGGCGGCACCACGTTACGGGATTTCGTGAACGGCCAGGGTGAACCGGGTTACTTTCGCATGGAACTGCAGGTTTATGATCGCGCAGGTGGACCGTGTTTCATATGTAAATCACCCATAAAAGTAAATCGCCTCGGGCAACGATCAACATTTTATTGTCCTGTCTGCCAAACCTGATCCATCCGTTTCGGGAATAACGGCATATGAATTACTTTCGTTCCTTTCTCCTGGTGATGTCTTCTTCCTCAGAGTCGGGGCCATAGAGTTTGACCGGTTCCGCCATTCTGCCGCGGATCCGGATATTCAGAGACTCGACAGCAACCGAAAATGCGATAGCGAAATAAATGTAACCCTTGGGTATGGATCTGTCAAAACCATCGGCGATCAAAGCTACGCCAATCAGCACCAGAAAGCTCAACGCCAGCATTTTTATGGTTGGATGTTTATAGACGATCTCGCTGACCGTGCCGGCAGCGACCATCATAATGAGTACAGCAATGATGATCGCCAATACCATGACCTCAATATGCCTGGCCATGCCGATTGCAGTGATGACAGAGTCCAGTGAAAAGATGATGTCAATGATTGCGATCTGTAAAATAATCACCATGAATAATTTGCCGGCATGACGAACACCGGTCTCGGGGCCACCGCCTTCGAGCGCCGAATGGATTTCAAGCGTGCTCTTCGCCAGCAGGAACAGTCCGCCGCCGATAAGAATAATGTCACGGCCGGAGATTTCTTCACCGAACACTGTAAACCACGGTGCAGTAAGTCGCATGATCCAGGTCAGCGTAAATAGCAAACCGATACGTGTCAGCATGGCCAGCGCCAGCCCGAAGGTGCGTGCTTTCCCCCTGAGGTCATGTGGTAATGGTTCAACAAAAATAGATATAAAAACGATGTTGTCGATACCCAGGACTATTTCAAGAACAGTCAGGGTAACCAGTGCAATCCATGCTTCAGGTTCATACATCCATACCAGGAATTCCATATTGGTTAATTACCTCTCGTAAGGGGGGTGGTTTTTACATTTAATATAAACACAACCATCATATCCAGGAGGATGGCAGCGGTATAATGAAATTTAATTAGCGCCTACCTCAAAATTAAATACCCTCCCCTTCAAGGGGTTTGAGATAGGTTCTACATATAGTCATTTTGAAGGCGGCCTGATAGTTGTAACGACTGCTTCACCCTCGCCACGAGGATCGCTGGCGGCAAAAACCAGGTTATTCGGTTTGTACCAGAGTATGGCCTGCATGTTGCCATAACGCCGGTTTCTTTCGGCAAGCTTATGACCGAGACCGCTTAATCCATTTTGTTCTTCCATGGTCAGGCTATTCTGTTCAAACTGGATTTCGTCCGGCAGATACTGATGATGAAAGCGCGGTAACCCGACCCAGGACTTCGGCAATTTACCGTCGGCAAAATCCAGTATGCCCAGCAATACCATGCTGATGATGCGGCTGCCGCCCGGTGTGCCTAATATACCTATTCGATCTTCTGTTTCGAGAAAGGTCGGGGTCATGCTGGATAATGGACGCTTGCCGGGCGCAATGCTGTTGGCTTCATCACCGACCAGTCCATAGGCATTGGGGGAATTCGCCTTGATTGCAAAATCATCCATCTCGTTATTTAATATCACACCCGTTCCTGCGGGCACAAATCCTGATCCAAACGGCAAATTAATACTGAGTGTTGCAGATACCCGGTTACCTTCGCTGTCAATGACTGAAAAGTGGGTAGTGTCCGCGCCTGCATGATCGAAGATTGCCATATCGCCGATCTCTTCGCTGGAAGTTGCCTGTTCCGGGCTGATACTCAGTGTCAGTCCTTCGAGATAATCACGATCCAGCATCCTGGCAACCGGTACCTCAACAAAGTCCTGATCGCCGAGATAGGCGGCACGGTCCCGGTAGGCGCGTTTCATGCTTTCAACAATCAAATGTTTGCGCGTGATTTTATCCATAAATGTCAGATCAAAATAATCCAGCATGCCAAGCATCTGTGCGATCGCGATGCCGCCGGAAGAGGGAGGCGGTGCAGAGATAACACGGATATCACGGTATTGTGTGATGATGGGTTGCCTTTCAACCACGCGATAACTCGCAAGGTCTGTCATGGCCCAGATCCCGCCTTTTTTGCTGACGCTCTGTACCATTTTTTTTGCAAGCGGGCCGCTGTAAAATCCGTCCCGCCCTTTTTTCGCGATCAGTTTCAGCGTATTGGCCAGATCAGTCTGTATGATTAAATGGCCCACAGCGGGCAGATCATTTTCTTGCAGAAATATTCTGGCGGCTTCCGGCGAGTTACGTAACCCCTCCAGCCGGTACTGTGCCAGATCGCGATAGAGATCGGTAACCGGAAATCCTTCTTTTGCATAATGTATTGCCGGCGCCAGATTCTGTTCCAGCTTCAGGCGGCCATAAAAATCATTCAGATGAACCAGTCCGGCGGGAACACCGGGTATTGCTGCGGCCAGGGGGCCATTTAATGACAAACCCGGGATAACTTCGCCGCTCTTATCCAGATACATATTTCTGCTTGCCCTTGATGGTGCTGTCTCGCGGCCATCGATCATGATCTGCTTGCCATCTTCGGCCCGATGCAATAACCAGAAACCGCCACCACCCAGACCTGAACTGTAAGGTTCAACCACGGCCAGAACTGCGGATATCGCCACTGCTGCATCAAAGGCATTACCACCCTGATTAAGAACCTCGATACCTGCCTGTGTTGCCAACGGATGCGCTGTTGCAATAGCAGCCTTGCCCGGTTGTTCTGCGCTGAACGCAGATTGAAAAAACAAAAAACCGGGAAGTAACAGATAAAGAATTTTTCTGGCGAGTGTGATCACGGGCGCTTGCGGGAATGATTACCGATGGACAAACAGATTATTTGTATTTTGCCTGCAATTCTTTCAGGACCTCGGTATGTACAAACTGGCTCGCATCACCGCCCAGGGAAACAACCTCACGCACCAGGCTGGAAGAAATAAACCAGAGATTTTCAGCCGGTGTAAGAAATACTGTCTCCGCTTCACCATAAAGCTGCCGGTTCATGCCGGCCATCTGGAATTCATAATCGAAATCCGATACCGCACGCAAACCACGGATGATGACCTGGGCCTTGTATTCCCTGGCCAGATCAGTGACGAGCCCGTGAAAACGTATTACTTCTACATTGGGCAGATCAGACAAAACCCTGATTGCCAGATCGACGCGCTCATCTGCTGAAAACAGCATGCTTTTACTGGTGTCTCCTGCAACCGCGAAAATAATCCTGTCGAATAACCGCGCAGCGCGCATGACCAGATCACTGTGGCCGTTGGTAATGGGATCAAAGGTACCGGGATAGATGGCGGTGATTTTCATAACGATTAATTATACCCTCAGGATCGGATTAAATCTGCCCAGTGGTTTAACCCGTGATTCGTAATTCGTAAATTGTGATTGGTGAAATGCATATTAATTGTTAATTCCGTTAGTGTATAGAAGGTTGATATAACCAATACATAACCAGAATATTGAAATAACGTTTGCCAATTACGAGTTACGAATTACCAATCACGAATTCTACACTCCCGCCAACATATATTTCACCTGACCTGCCTTGCCCTGTTTTTTTATGGTGAGATACGATGGTAGCTGGAGTCCCTGTTCAGCCTCTATATAAATCAATGCCCGTGGCTTCAGACAATTCATTTCCCGTAACAAATCACAGCTTTTTTCGATCAGCCCCTGACCGAAGGGTGGATCCAGAAATACCACATCGAATTGTCTGGTATTATGCTTTAACCAGCTCAGGGCCTCACTGCGTTCCAAACAGGCTTCTGTTGTGTCCAGTGTTTTTATATTCTCGGCAAGTTGATTAACAAGCGCCGGATCATTTTCTACCAACACAACACTGCTTGCGCCGCGTGAAACCGCCTCAAGCCCCAGTGATCCGGTGCCTGCATAAAGATCAAGACAACTCGCGCCGCTGATCACCGGTTGTAACCAGTTGAATAATGTTTCCCTGACACGATCCGGCGTGGGCCGCAACATCGCAGTTTCAGGCACCGGCAATTTTCTACTGCGCCACTTGCCGCCAATGATACGAACCTTGCCGGGCCGGTGAGATTTCAGTGCAGTATCTCCGTTTTTATTCAGTCTTGTCAGCCGGCATCGGGCCCACCATTACAGTCACGAGTTTGTCCGTGGACAACTTGCGCCGGAATGCATTCCTGATTTGTTCAGTCGTGACATTCATGATTTTGTCATTATAGGTATCAAGATAATCAAGTGGCAGTTCATAAAAGCCAATCATCGCCAGATAACCAAGAATATCCTTGTTGCTGTCGATACGTAATGCAAACCCGCCAGTCAGATTTTGCTTTGCAGATTCAAGCTCTGCTTCCGTGGGACCGGTTTCTACAAATAACCGCAGCTGTTCGTTAAGTAACGCCAGCGCAGCATCTGCCTGATCAGTGCGCGTTTGCAAACCGGCCATAAAAGGCCCGGCCTGCATCATGGGCATGAAATAACTGTAGGTACTGTAGGACAAACCGCGCTTTTCGCGTATTTCTTCAAACAATCGGGACACCAGGCCGCCGCCGCCTAAAACATGGTTGCCTACATACAAAGAAAAAAGATCAGGATCTGCACGCTTGATGCCCGGCTGTCCAACCAGTATGTGCGTCTGTGTTGATGGATGATCAACCCTGACAATGTTGGCACTGTTGAGAGGTTTGACTTCTTTCAGAAGTTCCGCTTTCGTACCCACTGCCAGTTCATCCGTAAGATTGAAAACCAGTTGTTCTGCCTGCTGCCGTGTCAAATCACCCACCATGGCGATGATGGCATTGCTGGCAACATAGTATTGACGATGAAATGCTCTGATGTCTTTTATTGTAATTGCCTGCAGGGATGCCTCGGTACCTTCTTCCGGCAATGCGTAGGGATGATCGCCATAGATTGCGGCAAAAAATGCATCATTTGCCAGGGCTGCAGGGGATTGCTGTTTCTGGCGTATGCCTGTCACCGTACGGTTACGGTTACGTTCAAAGGCATCTGCAGGAAAATCCGGCTGCGTGATCACACGTTTTAAATTGGCAATGGCGGATTCAAGCTTGTCTGCATCACTCAGGACACGCACACTTACCGAGGCTGAATCAACACTGGCGCTGCTCCCGAAGACAGCACCGATATTTTCAAACTCCTGGCTGAGCCCGTCTGCATTCAGACCTCCCGCACCATCAGCCAACAGACTATTGGTCAATAAGGCCAGCCCCGGTTTGCTGCCATCACGCCCGCTACCTGCATCAAACAACATCTGTACATCCACCATCGGCAGTTCATGCGCCTCGACAAAATATACACGAACTCCCTTTTCCGTTTGCCAGTATTGAATTTGGGGTGTTGCATGGACTGTTGTGACAAAGAACAACAGCATTAATAACTTCATTGTCCTAGCGAACATGGTCGCTTCCTCCCATGGCATGCCGGGAGGCGGAAGGATCCAGTGGTAAAGGAACAAGCTCTGCAACAGTCATATGATCATCGACCAGATATTTTTTCGCGACCTGTTGTACCTGATCGGCTGTAACCGCCTTGACGCGGTCCACATATTCATCCGCCTTTTGCCAGGACAACCCGATAGTTTCAAATATGCCCATCACCATGCCCTGATAAAAAATGGAATCGCGCTGATAGATATCCTGGGCCACCACCTGCGCCTTGACGCGATCCAGTTCACTATCACTCACCAGCGTGGTTTTCATATTTTCAATTTCTTCCCTGATGGCCTGTTCCATGTCGGCGACAGTGTGCCCGTTTGCGGGAACACCACTGATAGTGAGTACATGATCAAGACGGGTTATCAAACTGTAATCCAGGCTGATATCCGCAGCAACTTCCTTGCCCCGCACCAGCTTGCTGGAAAAACGTGCACTGTTACCGCCATCCAGGATTCCGCTCAGTACTTCCAGTGCATAGGGCTCCCACTCGGGTATTTTTTCCGGTTTCTCCAACGCAGAACTGAGCGAGGGTGTTTTATATGCCATCAGCAGATAAGGCAATTCAGCAGGCCGTTTGACTGTGATCCGCTTGATGCCCTGTTGCTCGACCTCGGGTCGCAGGTTAATGACAGGCGCTTTACCTTTAGGCACAGGCCCGAAATATTTTTTAGCAAGATCATAAACTTCCCCTGCGTCAACATCTCCCACGACTATCAATGTTGCATTGTTTGGCACATACCATTGCCCATACCAGTCACGCATTTCAGTAACAGTCATTTTTTCCAGATCATTCATCCAGCCGATGATGGGTTGCCGGTAAGGACTGGTCTGAAAGGCGGTTGACATCAACACTTCATAAGCAAATGACTGCGGGTCGTCTTCTGTGCGCCAGCGGCGTTCTTCCTTGACTACCTCTATCTCTTTCACAAACTCTTCTCCCGGCAGAATAAGATTTTGCATCCTGTCCGCTTCCAGTTCAAAACTGATTGGCAACCGTGATTTTTCCAGTGTCTGGAAATAGGCCGTGTAATCCATACCGGTAAATGCATTCTCATTACCACCGTTGTCAGAGATAATGCGGGAAAATTCGCCCGGCGCATATTTTTCCGTACCCTTGAACATCATGTGTTCCAGTGCATGTGATAGACCGGTAATACCGGCATGTTCGTAACTGGCGCCGACGTGGTACCAGACTTGTGAAACCACGACCGGCGCCCGGTGGTCCTCCTTGACCAGCAGTTTCAGTCCGTTTTCCAGCATGAATTCATGGGTCTGGGCATGGGCAAGCTGGCTGAACAACAAACTGCCCAGGATTATTTGAAGATACAAAAAGAATTTCACAAAGGATCTCCCTTGATTATATTATTCATTAGTTGAACGCCGCTACTGCACACACTCTCTGATTTATCATGCCGGGATCGGGAAGATTCGCTGGATCACTTGCCGGTGCAGTACCAATACGTCAGATTAGAACATTATCATGCCTGGTAGTTCTTATTACTTACCCTGTCTTGATGATAGGATACAGGAGAATTCATCAAACACTGAACTATAGATGTTCGGATTTAAATCAAAACAACCGGCAGAAACAGAATCCGGCAAAGACCGTCTGATTAACCAGTTAAAGCTGGGTCTGAAACGCACCCATGCACTCCTGCTCACTGATGTTGGTGATTTGCTGCAAGGGACCCGTCTTGTTGATCAAAGTTTCATGGATACGCTTGAAGATCATCTTCTGCTGGCGGATTTTGGTGTAACCGTCACCCAATCCATCATGGATGCATTACCCGCACGCATTGAAGGCAAGGCAGACCAGGCCGCCACCGTATACCAGGCCCTGCGTGATCTGCTGCATGAAATCCTCGTTCCTGTCGACCAACCACTGAAAGTCCCGCCGGCCGCTTCCAGGCCATTTGTCATCCTCATGGCCGGCGTTAATGGTGTGGGTAAAACCACCAGTATCGGCAAGATTGCCAATCATTTTATCCGGCAAGGCCATAGTGTAATGCTTGCGGCCGGAGATACTTTTCGTGCCGCAGCCGTCGAACAACTGCAAAAATGGGGCAGCAAAAATAATGTTCCGGTCATTGCACAACACAGTGGCGCGGATTCGGCCGCCGTCATTTACGATGCCCTGCAATCCGCGCGCGCGCGTAACGTTGATATATTGATCGCGGACACAGCAGGCCGCCTGCACACCCAGGGCAACCTCATGGACGAACTGAAAAAAATACGCCGCGTCATTACCAAATTTGATCCGGCCCTGGAACCGGAATGCCTGCTGGTGCTGGATGCCGGGACCGGACAAAATGCACTGATGCAGACCAGGCAATTCAATGAAGCCATCGGTGTCACCGGCATCATGCTGGCCAAACTTGATGGTACGGCCAAGGGCGGTATTATCTTTGCCCTGGCCAGGGAAACCGGCATACCCATACGGTTCATCGGCGTCGGGGAACAACTGGATGATTTACAGGTATTCAACAGTAATGACTTTTTAAACGCCTTGTTTGCAAACAGCGCATGATACGTTTTACTAATGTCCATATGCATTATCCGGGCGGCATAGACGCCCTTAAAAATATCAATATGCATATTGAACAGGGCGCAATGGCCTTCGTCACCGGCCGCTCCGGCGCAGGCAAGAGTACCTTGCTCAGACTTATTGCATTGATCGAACGCCACACCCGGGGCCAGATCATTGTGAATGGGCAGAACCTCGAACGCGTCCGGCGTAATCGTGTGGCCCTGTTCCGGCGTAATATCGGTTTCATGTTTCAGGACCACCGTTTATTAAATGATCGCACAGTATTCGACAACGTCGCCCTGCCACTGGTGATCGCAGGACATGACCATCAGGAAGTCAAAAAACGTGTGCAGGCCGCACTGGACAAAGTCGGTCTGTTATCAAAACAAAAATCCGTCCCGGTGACATTGTCCGCCGGCGAACAGCAACGGGTCGGCATCGCCCGCGCCGTTGTCCATCGGCCTGCATTATTACTTGCCGATGAACCTACAGGTAATCTCGATCCGGCATTGTCCTGGGAAATCATGTGTCTGTTTGAACAGTTCAACCAGGTCGGCGTGACTATACTGATCGCCAGCCACGATCTGGAAATGATCAAACGCATGCGTAAAAGAATCATCACCCTGCGCGAAGGCAGAACATTGACCCACGTCAGCGATCATCACGGCAAGAAATGAAACCTAAACAGACCCAGACCGCAGAATACGGCCGTAAAAAAAGTTTCCGGTCCCTGTTTGAGATCTGGTTATTGCAACACCTGCAGGCCATTATCTTCAGCCTGGGGCAACTCTGCAGAAACCCGATTGCCAGTTTTTTGACTGCATCGGTGATTGGTATTTCACTGGCACTGCCCGCGGGCTTTTTTATCATTCTGGAAAACACTCGACTCATTACCGCTGGCTGGGAAGGATCGGTTGAAATCACCGCTTTTCTGAAAATGGATGTGGATGACGACGCTGCAAGGGAATTTGCCAAAAAGCTTTCCGGCCAGAGTGATATTGCAAAAGTAGATCTGATCACACGTGAACAGGCGCTGGAAGAATACCGGCAGTTATCAGGCTATACGCATGCACTGGATGCACTGGATGAAAATCCACTGCCGTCATTATTATTGATCAAGCCTGCACTCGGAGAATTTTCAGAAAAAACCGCTGAAGAACTCCTTAACAAACTGCAAGCGGTCCCCGAAATTGAAAACGCACAATATGATCAGCAATGGGTGAAAAGACTGAATGCCATCATCGGGATCGTTCAGCGTATTGTGCTTATACTTGCCGTGTTTCTGGGCATTGCCGTGTTAATCATTATCGGCAACACCATCCGCATGCTGATCTATCACCGCCGGTCGGAAATCGAGGTCGCCAAATTATTCGGCGCGACCGACGGGTTCATCCAACGTCCGTTTCTTTATAGTGGTTTCTGGTACGGCCTGTTCGGCGGCGTCATCGCCTGGGCCTTAATCACCATTTCTTTACTCCTGTTACAGGCGCCGGCCGACAGTCTGGCACAACTCT
>MGYU01000048.1 GCA_001801885.1 Gammaproteobacteria bacterium RIFCSPLOWO2_12_47_11 | reverse complement strand
AAGCACCTATCAGGGTGCAGCCATGGAAATGCTCGGGCAACGTGGCGGAGAAATCAAGGAAATGTTGCCGGATGGCAAAGGTCGTGTGCGGCTGGATTATGTGATTCCTGCACGCGGATTGATTGGACTGCGCACGGAGTTTCTCACCGCGACTTCCGGTACCGGATTGATGTACCACGTCTTCGATCATTACGGCCCGGTGAAAAAAACCAGTGTCAGTGAACGTGTGAACGGCGTATTGATTGCCAATGGAACCGGCAAAGCACTGGGTTACGCATTATTCAATTTGCAGGAACGCGGCCAGTTGCTGATTGATCCCGGTGTGGAAGTTTACGAAGGCATGATTGTCGGCATACATTCGCGCGATAATGACCTGGTCGTCAATCCGCTCAAGGGCAAACAACTGACCAATATCCGCGCTGCCGGCAAGGATGATAACATCCTGTTGACTCCACCTGTACGTTTCAGTCTGGAGCAGGCGCTGGAATTTATTGATGATGATGAACTGGTCGAGATCACACCGAAGAACATTCGCCTGCGTAAAAAATTACTGCTTGAACACGAACGCAAAAGTGCTTCACGCAGAAAGGCGGGTTAAATAATCAAAACGGTATATATTCATCCTCACTAAAAATGAACTTACCTTCATAGCGATACAACTCCTTCAGCGCATCAGAAACCTTCTGTCTCGATAATTTGTCATTATTTAGTAATTTTTCTCCTTCTTCCGTATATGGTCCTGCTATGACAGCAATATTTTCATCATTACGCCAAGAAATATTTAGATCATCCAATTCAACAGTAATATTAAGATTCTTCTTTATTTGCCAAGATAAGAACCAAGAAACACGCTTTCTGAATATATCAATAAAAACTTGAGTTCGTTTTGTTTCTTTAATACTTTTAGCAAAAAACTCGTTACACAAATTATTAAAATAAACACAATTTTTTCTATGCAGTGATTCATACTCTTTAATATATGTATCAAATTTATCCGCCAGGATAAATCTAATCCTAGAAAAAGTTTCCTTCTTCTGTACTATGTATCTAGCAATATAGTGCTCGGATTCAATTGAAGATGCAGCAATATTGTCATTTTCAAATTTCAAACGCACTAAGCCAGAGTCAATAATAGATATCAAATTAAACTGATATATTGCTGGAGTCTTTTTACGATTAGGCAAGGCAGTTTGCTCATACGCTTGGGCTTTCATTAGAGATGTAATCGAGTTGAATATCGGGCTATCATTTTTAGGAGTTCCTTTAACCTTATTCATCTCTTGAAAAGCAAATACATCAACCTCAGGGAACCGAAGTGGCTCTACCAAACCATCTAATATCATTTCTTCGTGATACCGTTTTGCAAAACCTATATTAGAAATCTCATATTGTAATGCCTTATCATTAGTCCAAGTATGCAATGGCCACCAATCTGTATTCGGATCGTTTTTATCAATAGTTCTTGCAAGTAATGCCCAAATATTAGATTCACTTTTTTTACAGCTGATAAGTAATGTTGTGCATACATCAAAATGCTGCACTTTGGCTACCCTATAACCTACAATATCTATCTCTCTAACGCTTTCTTGATGATCATCTACATAATATCTATTACTTATCACTGTCCATCCATTGGATTTCAACAATCTTGCAATCTTGTTCTCCAGAACGAATCCTGTCTTTGATATTTCAGATTCAAAATTTTTTAGATCCATTTCTATAAGACCTTATCAAGAATAAATTCATTATGAGCTTATTATGCTCAATAACTTAAGCATTATAATTGTGGTTAGAGTAACATTTTGCGTTTTTGCCTGACTGTAAATCCCGTTGTAACAGCATCTCTACTCTATCAAATGATCTTGGAATTGTTACTCTGCAAAAATATTGAGCTCACTATAGGAGTTCGATGATTACGTAGTTTGATTCTCGAAACCGTATGAGTATTACGATTAAGTCTGCGTTCAGTTGGAGATAAGAGGGAAGACTTCTGTCAGCTCCATGGAACCGGATCTGGTAGTAATCACCGAATCCTGCTTCCCCTCCGTAAAGGTGCGCTTCACGACGTTCTCCGTACGGAAATATAACTGTTAGTGTGCCTTGATTTATTCTTTCTAATTCCACAGCCGCGTAATCAACCTCGCTTCTTGGAACTGTCAACGGATGGTTCGGATAGCTGAGGAATGAGTCGTTTATGCGAAAATGGAACGTAAGCATTTTTAACTGCAAACTCTAATGAAGCATTAAGAATCGAATATCCAATAAGTACGTAAACAGGGATGATATGAACTCATATTGAATCCTTCTTAGTATCAAATGATGGGGTTAACTTTAGACGATATTTTCCGTGATATCCAGTTGGCTCGTGTTATAAGAAGATTTCTCGCTGACGCTCGAAATGACAAATTGAGCTGATACAGGTCCCTCACATTCGTTCGGGACGCCTGCGGCGATTTCTTGCTGATGCTCGAAATGACATGCTTGCGGAGATTTCTCAGTCGCTTTGCTCCTTCGAAATGACAATGCGTACCATCAATCTGTCTTCTTTTTACATTCCAGATTGAACAAGCATTTCGTGACGTCTTTTTCCCGGCAAACCAGTTGGCCTGAATCGGTGCCGGTCCATTCGCCGCCGGTGGGCATGACCCGGCATTGTTCTGGTTTCGGCGTACCATCGAGTATGACTGGCCATTTTTTTGTAGTGTAGCGGCAGGAAACATAACCGTCGTAATCCATGATACGTACTGCATACAGTGTTTGGACGGACAATAGTTCCTTGAGTGACGTGTTCTCACCGACTGCCCAGTCGTAACGGGTAGAGATTTCCCGGTCGCGGATGTCTTTGGGTGATGGGCAGGTGTCAGCCATTACATTTGAAATAGCAAGTAATCCTGACAAAAGAACAGATAAGAATCTCACAATGTTTGATATCTTTTCAGTGCCTGTCTCAAAATGTAGCGAGCGCAGATGAGACAAGGCGAAAATGGACGAGAAAGCGGAGTGTACACGATAGTACATGAGCATTTCGAGTTCGTTTTCAACGCAGTATCAGCAAGCGCAGTAATTTTGAGACAGGCTCTATAGTTTCTGCCAGTACAAAATACGGTTGTTTGCCGGCATTTCATAATCCTGCCTGATAATCAGGCCTGCAGCTTTTGCCAGATTATCAAGGTCCTCAAAATTACGTATGCCGCTCTGCTGATCACGCGCCTTCAGCCACATATCAAATCTGGCATTACTATCGCTGGTATATTGATTGTGGTAATTGAAAGGGCCATACAACACAAACTTGCCCTGCTCAGGAAGAAGTTTGCCCACACCGGAAAACATGGCCTCCACTCCATCCTGATGCATGATGTGGGCTGTGTTGGCCGAGAACACCGTATCGGCTGTTATATCTGGCCAGTCCTTTTGTTTCACATCCAGTAATATTGGAGCACGTATATTGGATAATTCCGCTTTATACAACCACGCTTTAATATCAGCATGGTTTTCTTTTACATCGCTGATATGCCAGACAAGATGTGGCATCTTCGTTGCAAAATATACCGCATGCTGACCAGTACCACTGCCGATCTCAAGTACATTTTTGCAATCTGCGAATAAAGGATCAATCACGGACAGAATCGGTCCCCGGTTCCGGTCACAGGCTTCTGCATATGGCTTATTCATGTTCCAGATAGAAATTTAATAATGTGGATCATACATCTGCGTGGCGATAAATAGTTTCAAATCGCCTGCGGGTCTTGGTTCCCGTGCAAGATTCAGGTCATAGGCCTTCTCAACAACATTCGTTGCAATCCGCAATGATAGGTCACGGATACCGGCAAGCGGCGGATAGAGTGTTCCCCTGTCCAGTTCATTCTGTGTGACGTTGTCAGCCAGGGTCTGCGCCGCAACCAGAAATATTTCGCTGGTAAGGCGGCTTGCGCTGCAGGCAACGGCACCCAAACCAACACCGGGGAAAATATAGGCATTATTGCCCTGGCCGGGATGGAATGTTTTACCGTTATAAGTTACCGCCTTAAACGGACTGCCGCTTGCGAAAATGGCCTTGCCCTTACTCCACTCATAGACCTGCCCGGCAGTGCACTCCGCCCTGGAAGTCGGGTTGGATAACGCAAATATCACCGGCCGCTCGTTGACTGAGGACATGGCCGTGATGACTTCTCTGGTAAAGGTGTCCGGTGTGCCGGTCGCACCGATCAACACCTGAGGTCTGACCTTGTTGATTGCATCAATAAAACCCAATTGTTCGTGTTTATGTGCATAAGGCCTGTTATGTGCCATGAGATTACGCCGTCCGGCAACCACCAGCCCATCGACATCAACAAACCATAAATGTTGTCTGGCTGCATTTTCACCCAGGCCTTTCTCAACAAAAGCAGATACCATCAGATCACCTATACCGGTTGCGGCTGAACCTGCACCGAGAAACATGATGGTTTGATCTGCAAAGTCAACCCCGGTAATCCGGGTCGCGGCGTAAACCCCGGCCAGCGCAACCGCGGCAGTGCCCTGAATGTCGTCATTGAAACACAATACACGGTTACGGTATCTCTCCAGCAAGGCAAAGGCATTGGGGGTCAGAAAATCTTCGAACTGGATCAGTGCCTTCGGATATTTGTCCTGCACGGCCAGGATGAATTCTTCCACCAGATCAAAATAATCCTCTCCGGTAATACGTGCATGCGGATAGCCAAGATAAAGTGGATGGGTCCGTAGCGGCGTATTATTACTGCCCACATCCAGCATTACCGGCAAACACCGGGAAGGGTGTATACCGGCACAGGCCACATAAAGTGAAAGCTTGCCGATGGGAATGCCCATGCCATTGGCGCCCAAATCGCCCAGTCCGAGGATACGTTCGCCATCAGTCACGACAACCACACACACATCATCTTCCGGCCAGTTATCAAGTATCCGGCGGATATCGCCGCAATCATCCGGTGTAATATAAAAACCCTTGGGCTTGCGGAAGATCTGCGCGAATTCACTGCATGCCTGCCCTACAGTCGGGGTATAAATCAGCGGCAGCATTTCCTCGATATTGTCTATGATGGTGCGGAAAAACAGGGTCTCGTTTCTTTGCAGCAGTGCGATCAGAAAAATATAACGTTCAATGTCCGAGGTCTTGCGGCGCAGATTGGCCAGCACACGTTGCAGCTGGGTTTCGAGTGAACCGATTGAATGAGGCAGGAGGCCGCGCAAACCCAGGCGTTCACGCTCTTCCTTGCTGAATGCTGTCGACTTGTTCAGCCTTGCATTGTGCAGGACATCATATCCCTTTTTTTCAAAAGGTGGCTTCAATCATATATCCTCAGTCTATTGCTATTTTCTTTGCGCGCAGATTTTTCAACTGGCCGCGTCTTGTTTTACTGTCCAGCCGTTTTAATTTTGATACTTTGGTGGGTTTGGTCGGTTTGCGTTTCTTCCTTGTTACTGCAACACTTCGGATTAATTCCTGCAATCGCGCAAGCGCCACCTCCCGGTTCTTTTCCTGGCTGCGGTATTCCTGGGCCTTGATAATAATGACTCCATCTCTGGTAATGCGGCGGTCACTGCAATTCAACAACCGCTGCTTATAAAAATCCGGCAATGACGAATTCTGAAAATCAAATCGCAAATGGATAGCAGTAGATACCTTGTTGACATTCTGACCACCCGCACCCTGGGCGCGTATGGCATTTATCTCGATTTCGTTATCCGGGATACTGACCTGATGCGAAACCCTTAACATGCTGATCGACGCTATGGTTTTTTGTCTTTCAGAAGTGTTTGCAGATCAGCAAACGGCTTGTGTGTAGAAACGGGTTTATGACGGCCTTGTGCCCTTGCTTCGGTACCAGAACTTTTTTCCAGATACCGGGCATGTTCATTGTCATGGCAATACAGGCATAACAATTCCCAGTTACTGCCATCCGGTGGATTGTTATCGTGATTATGATCGCGATGATGTACCGTCAGTTCATGCAGGTTTTCACGCGTGAACTCCCGGCTACAGCGCCCGCAAATCCACGGATATAGTTTGAGGGCCTGTTCACGGTAGGCATGACCACGCGCTTCACTCTTGCGGCGTGACTCTGCAATTATGTTGTCAAAGCTGTCAGTGTCCGGTCTTTTCCTGTTCACAGTGTTGTAAATACCCGGAAGATTTCAACCCTAGTTTAGTCATTTAACCGTATGTTGTCGTCTATTTGAACAGACAATGTTTTCCATAGTCAGCTGCTTCATTGGCCGTCCAGCCGCCCTTGGGCTTTTCAGTCATCATCTTGCACCAGGCTTCACTACCCACTTCCGGCGTGCAACCTGTATTAAAGATTACTGCCATCAATATAACTGAAAATATCCATGGTTTTTTCATTTCTGCATCCTCATGATTAATTAATTTCGCCATGCCTGAAACAATTGACGGTATGATCATTCACCATCCCCACTGCCTGCATGAAAGCATAACAAATGGTTGAACCGACGAAAGTAAAACCCCGTTTCCTGAGATCCTTCGACATTGCTTCTGAAATAGTCGTATTTGCCGGTACCTGTTGCAACGTTTTCCAGCGATTGCGTATCGGTTCACCATCCACGAATGACCAGATGTATTTATCGAATGTGCCAAATTCTTCGCGTATTCCAATAAATGACTGCGCATTCTTTATTGCACCCTGGATCTTGAGCCGGTTGCGCACGATCCCCGCGTCGGCGAGCAGGCGTTTGACATCGCGCGCACCGAACCGGGCCAGCTTGGCCGGGACGTAGCCTGAGAATGCGCGGCGGTAGTTCCCGCGCTTGGCGAGGATGGTGGACCAGGACAGGCCGGCCTGCGCGCCCTCCAGGATCAGGAACTCCAGCAGCGCGCGCTCGTCGTGTACGGGGTGACCCCACTCGCGATCGTGGTAGCGGATGTAAGCCGCGCTGCCCAGGCACCATGGGCAACGTGGTTTCGCCGTGTCCGTCTTGGTCATGCGCCTATGATAGCGGCTGTCGGGCCGGGGTAGGCAAGGCTGGATGGCATGACAGTAACTAAGGCCGTCAATGGCTTCAAAAAGCACCATGCAGTGCTAATATGGCAGTAGTGAAAATAACCGACCGGTGACATGGACACCCAGCGGCTGTTCCAGATCTACCTGCTGCTGCTGCCCGGCGAACAGGTCACCGCGGTCCAACTCGCGCAGGCGACAGGCGCCTCGGAGCGCACCGTCTACCGCGACCTGCAGCGCCTGGCGCAAGCGGGGCTGCAAGTGCACGGCGCAGCCGGCGTCGGCTACCGGCTGCGCGAGCCGCCTGCGCTGCCGCCGCTGCTCCTCTCGGCGGACGAAATGCGCGCGCTGGTTGCAGGGGCGTATGCCGCGCAGGATTCGGGCGATGCGGCGATCGCGCAAGCCTCCGGATCATTGCTCGACAAGGTGCGCGCGATCGTGCCGCCGAGAAGCCGCGCGAAGTATGGGCTCAGGACATAGGATGTTTCGGCACGACGGTCTTGCGGTGAAAGTGTGTCGTACGTCGGGGACAGGTCTTTCCTAGACGCATTTTCGCCGGGGCAAGACAAAGAACGGACAAAGAACGTTCCCCGCTTCTCTCGTGACCACGCGCACCGCATCCTCGCGCCGGGGCGCGGCCCTAAATGAGCGCGCCGAGCGCGCGCGCTGTGTTAGAGTCGGCGATGGCCACGAAACTCGCATTGCGCAAACGGCTGTACAACTTCCTGGGCCGTCCATCCCTCGCGGATGCCAAGCTGGACGTCAAGAAGACCACGAGGAAATTCTTCGCATTTGGCCGCGTCCCGGCCGCCCGAAAAGATCCGGTCGAGCGCTAGGCAAGCTCTGATTAACGTCATGCCCGCGCAAGCGGGAATGACGATATTGCGGTTCCTCAGAGCTTCCCTAGGCCGCGCCAAAGCTGAAACTGTTCCCCGACTGCTTGGCCTTGTACATGGCCGCATCCGCGACCTTGAGCAGCACATCCATGCCCCGGCCGTCCCCGGGAAAAGTCGCGATGCCGATGCTTGCCCCGATCCAGGCCTTTTCGTGTCCCTCGCCGCCCAGCTCGAAAGCCTCGATCAGCGCATCGATGATCTTCCTGGCAACAGTCGCCGCGTCCTGCTGGCTGGCGATCCTTGGCAGGATCACGGCGAATTCATCACCGCCGAGGCGGGCCACGGTATCGGATTCGCGCACCTGCTGCTGGATTCGATCGGCGGCGCTTTTCAGAATCTGGTCGCCCGCGTCGTGTCCCAGCGTGTCGTTCACAGCCTTGAATCCGTCCAGATCGAGGTAGAGCAGCGACAGCTCATGGCGATTGCGCGCTGCAAGATTGATGGCCTGGTGCAGGCGGTCGTAGAACAGCCTGCGGTTGGGCAGGCCGGTCAGGCTGTCGTAAGTCGCCAGGTGCGCGATGCGCTCCTCGAACTGCTTGCGCTCGGTGACGTCCCTGACGATGCAGATCGTGTGCCATTTCCCGCATATGCTCACCCCGGCGACGGACTGCTCGGTGGCGATCTGCGTGCCGTCTTTGCGCAACCCGGCAAGTTCGAAGGTCTTGCCGACGGCATGCCCGGGCTTGCTCTGCTCATGAAATTTGAAACTTTCTTCGAAATCGATCCGCTCCCGTTCCGGGGCAATCAGTTCGTGCAGACCTTTTCCCAGCGCATCCTGCTCGCTGTAGCCGAAGATCCGCCGCGCCGCCCCGTTCCAGAATGCGATCCGCCCTTCGTGGTCCATCATGACGATGCCGTCCTGGGCCGCGGCGCCGATGACGCGCAGCCGCTCTTCGGCCAGCCTGTGGCGCGCAAACACCTCGCGCATCATGTGCATGGAGGCGACGATGAGCAGCGAGAACCCCAGCCCCATCCAGTCGTTGATGAGGGCATAGGTCGCGTGATCGACGCCGCCGTGCTCGAACAAATAGCTCAGCATGCTGCGAAACCCCTGCAGCAGCAGCGCCCCGGCGAGAAGTATCCAGCCCAGAACCCAGCCGGAGAGGCGGATACTGGAAAAAGCCAGCCCGATTCCCGACAGCAACAGGGCAAGCGACAGCGCTTGAATGGACAGCAGAGATTCCATCACCACCCCCCAGAGCTCCGCGGAGACAG
>MGYU01000047.1:20588-30533 GCA_001801885.1 Gammaproteobacteria bacterium RIFCSPLOWO2_12_47_11 | reverse complement strand
GGGTAATGGCGCTTATAAACAATTAAATAATGAACAGCTACAGCAAATACAAACAAGAACTACAAATACCGGACATTTCACAGTTGCCGGCAGCCGTTCCCATGGCAGCGAGAGGCAACAGGCCTTCTTTAAAAGGCTGGGCGATATTGAAATATTTGCCATCGGCAGTTCTCTTAAATTCTGTCTGGTTGCAGAAGGGATTGTGGACATCTATCCACGTTTCGGACCGACTTCCGAATGGGACACCGCTGCTGCACAATGCATTGTTGAGGAAGCTGGCGGCATGGTAACAGATGAAGGATTGAAGCCGTTGCGCTATAACACAAGAGAATCCCTGCTGAATCCAGATTTTCTGGTAATCGGTGATAAAAATTTTGATTGGAGGCCTTATTTGTCCGAATAGCCCGGACTTTCAGTTAACTTGTTACTTTTCGCTTGTGACTTGTGACTGTAGTTAATGGTGGCCAGGGGCGGAATCGAACCACCGACACAGGGATTTTCAGTCCCCTGCTCTACCAACTGAGCTACCTAGCCATAATATGAAATTTTACATGCCATTCATCATTCATGGCGCAATTTTTCCGACTTCGATAACCACCGGCCTTGTCATCCTCTGACAAGGCGTTGACTCACACCATCCGTGGTGTTCGCCCTACGGGAAACCTGCGGTTTCCCAATTTCGCTCCCGGCGAAATTGTCAGCCGGAAAAATGTCCACTGGACAAATTTCTCTATCCGGTTTGCCCAACTGAGCTACCTAGCCATTTAGAAAACCAGTAACAAGTTACAAGTGAAAAGTTATAAGAAACGGCCCTTGTAATACTTGCGGACTTCCCGGCAGGGATAAACAGAGCGCGTATTAAACCGGGCTATTGCCGTTCCGTCAAGTTATCAGTTACTCCTTTGGGGCAATATATTCTTTGGGCTTTTCCGAACCCTGGCCGAAGAAAAACTTTTCCATTTCTTCCTCCAGGAACTTTCTGGCCTTGGGCTCGATCGGGGTCAGACGGTATTCATTAATTAACATGGTCTGGTGAGCCAGCCACATCTTCCAGGCCTCCTGGGACACATTTTCAAAGATACGCCTGCCGAGCTCGCCCGGATAGGGGGCAAATTTAAGTCCCTCTGCCTCTTTATTCAATTTTACACACTGTACGGTTCTGGCCATTTTTTTTATTTACTCACAAGGTTAAGCGTTATTTCCTGCAACAGTTTTTTTACTGGTGTTGCCATGCCCAGATATTTTTTACCCCAGGGTTCATACCAGCAATAACGATCTTCACCATTGATTTTGCTATTGCGTGTTTTGACGCTTGCATGCACAGGCATGATGTCCAGGTGAAAGTGACTGAAGGTATGACGTATCGGAGCTTTATATTCCAGCTTGTTTATTGAATAACCAAATTTTGTTTCTACCCAGGACTGAATATCATCTTCATGAAAACATTCCGGAAATGCCCAAAGCCCGCCCCATATCCCTGCAGGAGGACGATGTTCCAGTAATATTTTACCCTGATAATTCTCCAGGATTGCAAAAATTGTTTTTCTTACAGGCATTTTGTTTTTTGGTTTTGTCTGAGGTAATCCATGTTGCCGTGAATAATTATTTGCGAAGCAGTCCTTGCTAACCGGACATATCTCGCAACGGGGATGTCTGCGTAGACATACGGTTGCACCGAGATCCATCATAGCCTGGGTATAGTCTGCAACATTTTTCTCCGGTGTATGTTGCATGGCTAATTCCCATAATTCCCGTTCTACTGCAGACTGACCCGGCCAGCCTTCGATCCCGTGATACCTCGTCAATACCCGTTTCACATTGCCGTCCAGTACAGGATGGCGCTGGTTACATGCCAGTGCAAGTATTGCCCCGGCTGTTGACCGGCCTATCCCCGGCAGTGACATTAATTGATCAACAGTCGACGGAAAAAGGCCCTTGTGTTCTTCCATGATTATCCGTGCCGTGTGATGCAGGTTTCTGGCCCGCGCATAATAGCCAAGTCCCGTCCAGTAATACAGTACTTCATCCAGATCTGCTTCGGCCAATGTCTTGATGTTGACAAAGCGACCCATGAAATTATTGAAATACGGAATAACTGTATTGACCTGTGTTTGTTGTAACATGACCTCGGAGACCCAAACACGGTAATGGGTAAGATCTTTTTGCCAGGGGAGATCGCGCCGGCCATGCCGGTTAAACCAGTTTAACACCTGTTCTGAAAAATCAGGTGCCTGACTGATCACTGGCATATTGTTCCAATCGAGTCAACATCACGGATAATTCCTGCAGCATTTTGTTTTTCATCACCCAGGGACCAATCAGCGGTGGAATCCAGAACGATGGTTCCAGTTTTCTTCGTAACATGATACTGGTTTGTCCAGCACCTGCCGGCAATATTTTCCAAATGCTTCGTCCAGAACTGAAATTACTCAGCACAGGGTCAACTACTGCTATCACTTCATCTCTTCCATTCTCCTGCACATCTTCTATCAAGACCACATCACGACAGAAAAACAGAATGCATGCCTGTAACAACAGGCGGTATTTCTTTACCAGATCACTTTGTTTATTGATCACTGCACTTTCAACAATGATATCATTGAGACGGAAAAAATGATCATAATCAGTCAGTAAAGTGTATATCTCTGGCTGCTCTGCAGATACCAACGCATCAAATTCCACTGAGAAAACACCTTCGCTGTATTGTACAGAGGCATGGCGTATTTTCCCGGCATATACATTTCCAATCAGACACAACTGCAGTAATGCAACTACAGCAAACATTTTCAATCAAACAAACCCTTGAGCGCGTCTTCAAGACCTTCTTTCAGCTGATCTTCTGTCGACTTTTTCTTCTTTTTCTTGGTTGTTTGCTCAGCCGTTACTGGTTGTTCTGTGATTGTGGCCGACTGTTCCTGTGTTGTCGTTTGTTCTGTGGTAACCGGTTGTTCCTGTACCGTTGATTCTGCAGGAGTCGTTTCAGCCGGTGTGGCTGATTCTATGCCCAGTGATTTTTCCAGCAAACCTCTCAGCTTTTCTTCCCCGCCCTTTTGCAACAGAACCTTGGCAATATCTCCCAGATCCGGTTTACAATCCGGTTTGCCTAACTGGCCACGGCATTTCACAGGTATCTCATAACCACCAATGTTGTAGCGTTGTTCACCATGGGTTGCGCTGGTTTCAACAACATTGACTTTCATATCATATTTGATGGTTTCATCGTTCAGATTTGCCAGCATGCCTTGTCCTGTTAGCGTAAAACCAGTTGCCGTCATTAACATATCCTTGTTGTGCACAATTCCCTGGTTGATATCCAGCGTCCCACTGAGTTGCTCAAATTTTGTTTCTCCTTCCGAGTTAACATTACCAAAACGTTTGCTCTCAATCATGATTTCAACCTGTTCAAGCGTCTTGTTGACATCAACCCCTCGCAAGATGCCATCTTTGACACTGAATTTTCCTTTACCCATCATACTGCGTTTGATCCGGGTTGCATCACTGCCGCTGGCAGTCAACTGGTTAAACGATATGTCCGCGATCCCCACCAGTGGGCTTTCCGGTTGCTGCAGGTAATCCTTGAGCAAGGGATCCAGTTGCACGCCAGTCAATTGCGTATTGATTACAATATTGGGTACTTTACCTTTGGCATCCATGGCAACCGTGCCCTGATATTTGCCCTGATAGAGTTCGGCAGCAACGGGCTCCAGACGGATATCCCCGTCTCTGGCCTTGATAGCCAGTTTCACGTTTTTCATTTTTGCGTTGGACAAAATCAATTGCCCGATAAGCAGTTCACCGTTGAGCCTGAGAGAACGCAACGTATCCAGGGGTAATTCCGTTGCGGCAGCCCCGGCAGCACTCTCGGGGGTAACCGGCTTGCCCTTGGCAACGGGAGGAAGATACCGGTCGGCATTTATAGAATCGATACCTATTCCAAATTGAATGTCCGGCTGGGTAAATTTTGCGATGGACAAATTTCCCTGCAATTGAGTCTCGTCCAGTTGCAATTTCAAATCTTTCAGACTGAAACTGTCTGTGCTGCCTGTGAAACCTGCCTGTAATGCAACTTTATTAAATACATTTTTATCGGCAGTTTTCGGGAGAGTCTGGTTCAACTGTTGCGCAACCTGGCGCAAATTGAATTCCAAGACTGACAAATCTCCGCCAAACACCGGCTTGTCCAATATCTGGCTGGCATTTACGTTACTTTTGACATTCAGTCCCAACCCCTGCAGAGAAATATTTTCAATTGCCAGAGTCTGTTTATCCAGATTGGCACGCGCATTGGCGCTGAAATTCATATCGACGGGTGAATTCGGAATCTGCTTACCGGCGAAGGTGGCCTTGACCTGCAACGGACTGAGAACAAAATCACCCCCGGCCCCCTTGATACCGGCATCTATCATGATGACCTGCATTACTTCGCCTAGGCCGGCCTGACCAAATGCGCTCAGCACTCCGGCCAGCTTTTCACCCTTAAGCAAAAGCTTCCCGTCGATACTGGCATTGTTTGCATTCATGTTTTTGGCATCTAACTGACCATTAACACTGACACCCAAGGTCTTTGCTGCCAGAATGGGTATATTGATATTCCCCTTATCCAGATCAGCATCAAAATCAGCGGAGATATCAAACGCGCGGTCAGGCACTTTGGCCAGACGCTGACCGTAATCCCTGAGTTTCGGTTCCTTGCCGGTTTCAAACTGGCCGATCACCTGCATCAATGCCGGCAGGTCCGGCCCGCTTGCCTTTAGCTTGCCCTTGGCTGATGGCGCTTTGGATTGAATATTGGCGGCATCGATCTGGCCATTGATGGTGGCACCGAGCATTTTGGCATCCAGACTGGAGATTTTGATATTTCCTTTCTCAAGATCCGCATCGAGACCGGTCTTGATATCAAATGATCGGTCCTGAAGACCGGCCAGTTGCGTGGCGAGAGGTTCAATACCGGCCAGCTTGAATGCCAGCGCAAGATCATTGCCTTTTGCATCCAGTTTGGCATTCACTGCCGGTTTCCCGCCCAGGAATTTAACCGCATTGATATCGCCAGCAACATTCAGTCCCAGTCCCTGTAGCTTCATGTTGTTCACTGCCAATGTTTCTTTTTCAAGATTCATTCTGGTGTCTGCATTCAGTGTGACATCCGCCGGGGAATTCGGGATCTGTTTGCCCGCAAATGTGGCTTTGACTGCCAGGGGTTTCAGTATGATCTCTTTCCCTGAGCCACTGACTCCTGCATCGATATTAATCACCTGCAAGACTTCACCGAGCGCCTTCTGATTAAAGGCCGTCAACACAGTGGCCAGTTTTTCCCCGTGCAATGACAATTTGCCTTCCACCTTGCCAGCACTGGTATTCATCCCTTTTGCAGCCAGTTGCCCGTTTGCAGTAATACCGAGTGCCTTGACCGCAAAGGTAGGGACATGCACATTCCCGCTCTCGAGATCCGTATCAAATTCTGCGGAGACATCAAAAGATTTTTCAGCCACTTTGGACAAACGCTGGCCATAGTCCTTGAGCTTCGGTTCCTTGCCCCCCTCAAACTGGCCAATAACCTGCATCAAGGCAGGCAGATCCGGCCCCGTCGCCTTTAACATACCCTTGGCTGAAGGAGCATTACTTTGGAGATTACTGGCATCCACCTGCCCCTGAATATTCGCGCCCAGCAATTTTGCGTCGAATTGCGACACCTGCACATTCCCCTGTCCCGGATTTGCGGACAGATTCAGTTTGATATCGACTGAGCGATCATGCAGACGCGCCAGTTCGGTTGCAGATACGGGGTCGAGAAGACTGAGCATCCGGGTCAAATCATCACTCTTGACCGTGAGTTGCGCACTGGTATCCGGTTGACCGGAACTGACCCGGTTTGCAGTCAGCGTACCCTTGATACTGGTACCCAGTACATCCAAACTCAGATCATCGACCTGGACAGTGTCATTCTTCAGGTTGGATTCAACAGCGGCTTTGAATACAAGATCAGCAGAGCCACCAGGAACGCCTTTGCCAGTCAACTTCGCCGTGAGATCGATGGGCTTGAAGGAATATATCCCGGTATCCAGATTATAGTTCAACACACCATCCAGTTTCAGATCACTCTTCACTGCCGGTTTGCTGGCTTCTGCCTTAAGTGCAACTTTGAGACTAACCGGGGCGCCATATATCAGCTCACCCGTAGTCACACCAAGATCTGTGATCTTGATCTTCTGATCTGTCGTCTTGTCCTGCCAGGTGATCTGTGCATCCTTGACATCTATACCGCCCAGTACTACTGCTGCAAACTGTAAGGGGTCCCGTTTTTTGCCGGGTTTGTCGCTGGCAAGATCATCCCAGTTAGTAATACCCTGTTCGTTTTTTGCAAGATTGACATCAAGCCCATGCAATCTGAGCGTATCCAGTTCATACTGTTTTTTAAACAAGGGCATGGTCTTTATACGAAACGCCACCATGTCTGCATGGAGAAAAGGTTCATCACCAAAACCGTTGGCATTGCCCAGCGTGATTCCGTCGGCTTCCAGGCCCAACCACGGATAAAAAGTCAGATCGATTTCACCAGTGACAGCGAAGGACCGGCCCGTCGCCTTTTCAACCTTGGAGATAATAAAATCCTTGTGCTGGTTCGGATCAAAATACATCAGCGCACCAGCCACTACGACGATAACGGTGACTATTAATACCAGGGTCAAACCCAGCAATAATTTAATCAATTTAGTCATTCACTTGCTTCCTCATTTCTCTGTAACTTTTTCAGGCGTTGCCGTCCGCGCTTGATGGCTTTTCTGATCTGGACCGGCGCAGTACCACCGATATGTGCACGCGCTGCGATTGAGCCTTCCAGAGTTAGACAGGCAAAAACGTCTTTTGCAATTTTTTTACTGAATTGCTGCAATTCCCGCAGTGTTAATTCAGACAGATCCTTGTTCCGGGCAATGGCATACTGCACGGCCTCACCGGAAATAGCATGGGCATCCCGGAACGGGACTTGCTTGCGGACCAGATAATCCGCCAGATCGGTTGCTGTGGCATATCCGCGTTGGGCCGCCGTGCGCATGTTGTCCGCCCTGACCGTGATGGATGGAATCATGCCGATATAGGCCTGTAAACATCCCTTGACCGTATCAACAGTATCAAACAGGGACAATTTATCTTCCTGATTATCACGATTATAGGCCAATGGCTGGGCCTTCATGAGTGTCAACAAGGCCATCAGATGACCATACACTCGTCCGGTTTTGCCACGAACCAATTCCGGAATATCCGGATTTTTTTTCTGTGGCATGATGGAAGAACCCGTGCACCATGCATCATCCAGTTCAATGAAGGCAAATTGCTGTGATAACCACAGGACCAGTTCTTCCGAACAACGTGATAAATGCATCATGATCAATGCTGCGCAATTACAGAATTCAATAGCAAAATCCCGATCGCTCACTGCATCCAACGAATTTTCAGCAATCGCACCGAAGCCAAGTAATTTTGCCGTGTATTCCCGATCTATCGGATAACTGGTCCCCGCCAGTGCGCCTGCACCCAACGGTAAAACATCAATACGATTCCGGCAATCTTCCAGACGCAAGCTGTCCCGGTACATCATCTCAAACCACGCCATGACATGATGACCAAATGTAATCGGCTGAGCCGTCTGTAAATGGGTGTATCCGGGCATGATGGTATCTATTTCGCGTTCTGCCAGATCCAGCATGGCAGTCATGACGGCTGTTAACAGTTGACGAATCAGATCCACCTCGGCCCGCAAATAAAGACGGATATCCGTCGCTACCTGATCATTGCGTGAACGTCCGGTATGCAGCTTCTTGCCCACTTCACCGATGCGTGCGATCAGTGCAGATTCAATATTCATATGTACATCTTCCTGGGCAGTATCCCACTTGAACCGGCCTTGTCCGATTTCTGACTCAATGGCTTGCAGACCCTTAACAATCTTTTCACCTTCATTTTTTGTCAACACCCTCACATGCACCAGCATGCGGGCGTGAGCAATTGAGCCCATAATGTCACAATGATACAACCGCTGGTCATAGGAGACAGACTGGGTGAATTGCTCGACGAAGGCATGGGTCGCGACAGAGAACCGGCCACCCCAGAGCTTTTTAGGGGGTTTCTTCTTGCTGGATTTTGACGTCATATCAGATTCATGCTTGACTGTGCAAATATGTGTAATGACATCATTATACCGTAAGGGACAAACAAAAAATTTCCTTTTTTGACCATAACCATGAAACCGGAAACTCCCGCCAATAGTTCATTTCTGCCCGATTTTTGCGGGGTACGTATGCTATTTGTGGTCGTGTTGATCGGAGAACTATTGGCGCTGGTACTGACACTGGCCGAAGCTGGTAATATCCAGAACGGCGCATTTTCTCTGGCGTTGAAATCACTATTCATCCAGTGGGTCGCGCTGTCCTGTATAGCAGTATTGTGCGTCTCCCGCCCCTGGCTCAATCGTTTGCCGGATTATCAGGCGGCTTCAACCAGTTATTTACTGATGCTGCTGGTCTCTTTTATTATCACCGAGATCACCTGGTGGATATTGCAAAATTCACTGGCTGTTGCCGACTTACTGACGCAGACACATGGTATTTTTTTAACCCGCTGTATGGGGATCAGCGCGATTGTCAGCGCCCTGGCCCTGCGCTATTTCTATGTCCAGCACCAAAGACACAGGAATATTGAGTCAGAGGCAGCTGCGCGTATAGAGGCCCTGCAATCCAGAATCCGGCCACATTTCCTTTTTAATTGCATGAATACCATTGCCAGCCTGACCCGCAAGGAACCACGACTGGCAGAAGAAGCTATCGAAGATCTCTCCGACCTTTTCCGCGTCAGTTTGAAAGATGCCCAATCATTATCAAGACTGGACGATGAACTTGCATTATGCAAACGCTACCTGCGTATCGAGATGCACCGGCTGGGTGAAAGATTACGGGTGATCTGGGACCTGGATTCACTGCCCGGTAATGTGCAACTGCCCGCACTGACCCTGCAACCCTTGATTGAAAACGCTATCTATCACGGTATCGAAACACTCGCTGGTGGTGGCACCATCCACATCACTGGTAAAAAAACCGGCAATCACATTACGATAGACATTGATAATCCATTACCGATGGATGCTTATCCTGAACATCATGATGGAAACAAATTGGCGCAGGAAAATATCCAGCAACGTATCAAGGCCTTTTTCGGTAATCATGGCAAACTGGAAACCTACGTTTCAGATGACCGCTATCACGCAGAAATTACGCTGCCCTGGAAAAATGAAAATACTGATCGTTGATGATGAAAAACTTGCCAGAGAAAGACTGATTGGCCTGATCAATGAACTGGCTGCTGATCACGAAATCTCCGAGGCTGAACACGGGCTGGCCGCACTGGATAAAATATCCAATGAACATCCGGATGTGGTGTTACTTGATATCCGCATGCCGGTCATGGATGGACTGGAAGTTGCACACCATCTCACTTCACTGGAATTTGCACCGGCAGTAATTTTTACTACCGCCTATCAGGACCATGCCCTGCAGGCGTTTGAAACACAGGCAGTGGATTATTTACTCAAACCAATACGCAAAATCCGCCTCGATCAGGCATTGCAACGTGCCAGAATTTTACAACGTGGCCATATCGCTGAATTGCGAAAAACTGATAAAACATTGCAATCCCGTGGTCATCTCAGTGCAACCATCAACGGTCAACTCAAACTGGTCTCAGTCAAGGATATACGCTATTTCAAGGCAGATCAGAAATATGTCATTGCCGGTTGGTCCAGTGGTGAACTATTGCTGGATGAATCACTGATTGCGCTTGAAGAAGAATTCAAGGACCGGTTCGTGAGGATACACCGCAATGCCCTGATAGCGCGTGAATATATTGATACACTCAGGAAGAATAATAATGGCACGTTTACTGTTATGCTAGTTGGTG
>MGYU01000047.1:0-20571 GCA_001801885.1 Gammaproteobacteria bacterium RIFCSPLOWO2_12_47_11 | reverse complement strand
ATGGCACCTCTGTCGTAACGCTTGTGGGGGTGCCTGTTTCACTGCAAGTCAGCCGCCGTAATCTGGGTCAATTACGGAGCGTATTGAAATCAGGAAAATAATTTTTTAACGATTATTTGAAAACGTCATGAGCGAAGGCCAGACGAGGCAAAAACCGGATCGAAAGCGGACGCCTATATGGATGTAGGCGGTAGAGCGACGCAGGATGCCAAAGCCGAGTTTACAAATTAGTATGCCGCTTCCCGGCCCCGCATTTCAAGCCGGTTTTTAACGACGTATGGCCGAGCGTAATAGTTTTTAAGCGGCCATTTCCCTCGCTGCCGCCAGCATCGCCAGTCTTGCAATCACCCCATAGGCATAAAAACGATTCGGATGCGCATCAGGGGACAGGCTTTTCTCCGGGGAGATACAGCAATCTTCAAATGCGAGTGGCTCAAAACGCATGCCCGGTGAATTCAGATTTTCATTTACGCCCCGTGCAGAATGCACACGATAAAAGCCGCCCACCACACTATGGCCAATCAGATACACCACGGGCTCTGCCACCGCTGGCGGTTCGCCCCAGGTCTCATGAGTATAAACACCTTCCTGTATCAACACCTTGGTTACCTTCTGTCCCTCCTTGACTGTAGCCATGCGTGTGCGTTGTTTACGGTTCAGAACACTGATTTCGTCAGGACTTTTTACCGTCATGATGCCCATGCCGTAAGTCCCGGCGTCGGCCTTGACCATAACATACGGCTCACTTTTGATACTATATTCATCATATTTCTTCTGGATATTCTCCAGCAGGGCCGTAACATTTCTGGACAAACACGTCTCCCCTTCCCGCTTCATAAAATCAATCTCGCCACAGTTGCGAAACAAGGGATCAATCAACCATGGATCGAGATCAATATGTTTTGCAAATTCTTCCGCTACCATTTTATATTGTCCGAAATGCATGGACTTCAAACGATTTGACCAGCCCATATTGAGTGGTGGTGTAAGACGCTGGTCCAAACCTTCCAGTAGTGCCGGACGGCCTGATGAAAGATCATTATTCAAAATGACCAGTTCCGGAATAAAACCATCAACACCGATCCTGTTACCTTCCTTGAGCAAAGGCTCCAGTAAAAGACTGCGGCCTGATTCGAGAGTAGCCTCCTTAGGTTCCGTCAAATCAGGGAACATGGATCCCAGTCTGACTTCAAATCCGGCCTTCTCGATGATCTCCTTCAGAACACCCAGACTTTCCATATAAAACAGGTTACGGGTATGGTTCTCCGGAATGATTAATATGCGATCGATCCGGGTATTCATCCTTTCTATAGCCAACTGCACAGCCTGTATGCACAAGGCTTCAAAGGCAGGATTGAGGTTATTAAATCCTGCCGGGAACAGATTGGTGTCGACCGGTGCGATCTTGAAACCGGCATTGCGTATATCGACTGAGGCATAAAAGGGTTCCTTGATACTCCGCCACTGGTTACGAAACCAGGATTCGATATCTGCAAGGTGCTCCTGCAAATGGCTTTCAACCATGAGCATGGGGCCTATCTGGGCGGTCGTGAGATGAGGTACGGATTGCATCGGCATGATTTGATTTTGTTATAGTCGGGCTATTTTTGATTTAGTCTGGCTTGTCATTTCGAGCGTAGCGAGAAATCCGCCGTAGGCGTCCCGAACGAAGTGAGGGATCTTACATAGATCTCTCCCTACGGTCGAGACAAGGATTTCTCCCTTTGGTCGAAATGACACCCAATTCAGTGATTTGATTAAAACGTTTATTCTACCGCATTTCTGTTATTTAAGATCACCCCATAATACCTGGCAGGCAGTTATTGCGGCCAGTGCTGCCGTTTCAGTTCGCAGAATGCGTGGACCTAAAGTAATCGGCTGATAACCATGCTTCATTGCATGGGCCACCTCAATATCACTGAATCCACCCTCCGGTCCGGCCAGCAGAGCCACCTTGCTGTGTTTATTTTCCAACTGACATAATTGCACGGAGGTGCCCGGGTGCAGAATTAACTTTAATTCATTGGTGTCAATGTCAAGCCATCCATCCAGTTCCTGTGTAAGCGCCAGGGACGGGATCCGGTTGCGGCCACATTGTTCGCAGGCATTGATAATAATCTTCCGCCAGTGTTCATGCCGTTTTTGTTTTTTCTCATCATCCAGTTTGACGTTGGTATATTCACACAACACCGGGATAATGTGCTGCACGCCCAGTTCAACGGCCTTTTGCAAAGTATAATCCATACGTTCACCACGCGAGATTCCCTGCACCAGGGTAATGGCCAATGGTGATTCACATTCATCAGGATGATGATCGCCTGTTGCAACTTCCACATTGCGTTTATCTATCCTGGTAATGATGGCATCGAAATATCCGCCCCGGCTATTGAACAGGCTTATTGATTGCCCTGACTTCATGCGCAGTACCCTGCTCACATGATGTGCGGCATCATCTGACAACAGGCAGTTTGTATTTTCTGCAAGCGCCTGTTCAAGATAGATTCTTGGTATACGCATAAATCTATTGTGTTGCCCTTGCTATCCCCGTTTTGGCAACTTCAACTACTTTTGCGATCTCATCCGGTGTAATTACATAAGGAGGCATCAGATAAACCACATTTCCAATTGGCCGCAACAATACACCTTGAGTGAGCGCATATTGATATACTGTCAGGCCACGGCGTTCCTGCCACGGAAACGGTGTGCGGGATTTTTTATCCTTGATCATTTCTATAGCGAGGATCATGCCCCGTTGCCGGACTTCGGCGACATGCGGATGATCAACAAGGTCAGCAGTCAAATCATGCATGCATTTTGATAATACCTGGTTATTTTCAAGTACCGGTTGCGTGGCAAAGATGTCCAATGTAGCCAGGGCCGCACTGCAACCCAGAGGATTGCCGGTAAAACTGTGCGAATGCAGAAACGCCGTCAGGTTTTCATAATCATCATAGAATGCCTGATAGATTTTATCAGTTGTGAGCGTGACTGAAAAAGGCATGTAACCCCCTGTCAGTCCCTTGGACAAACACATAAAGTCGGGGGATATGTTGGCTTGTTCACAGGCAAACATGGTTCCGCTCCTGCCAAAACCAACTGCAATCTCATCCGCGATCAGGTGCACATCATATTTATCGCAGGCTGCCCTTAACAAAGACAGATACACCGGATGATACATGCGCATATTGCCCGCACATTGCACCAGGGGTTCCACTATCACGGCACAAACTTCATCGGCATGCTGCTTCAGTATGGCCTCCATGCTGGCAAAACGTTCTCTTGAATGCGCTTCCCAGCTGACTCCAGGTACACGATCAAAGCAATCGGGAGACTTTGCAAAGATTGTATCCAGTAATAACGGCGCATAGGTTTCTTTATAAAGAGGTACGTTGCCAACTGATAAAGCACCGATAGTCTCACCGTGATAACTGTTTTCCAGACTGATAAACCTTGTTTTATTATGCTGCCCCCGGTTGCGCCAATAATGAAAACTCATTTTTAATGCGACTTCCACTGCGGAAGAACCGTTATCAGCATAAAAACAGCGGCTGAGACCTGGTGGTGTTATACCGATAAGTTTTTCCGATAGATTCACAGCCGGTTCATGGGTAAATCCGGCAAAGATGACATGTTCCAGTTGATCCAGTTGCGATTTAATAGCTGCATTGATTTGCGGATGGCAGTGCCCAAAGATATTTACCCACCAGGAGCTGATAGCATCGATATAACGGTTGCCGTCCATATCTTCTATCCAAATACCCGAGCCCTTGCGTACCGGTATCAGCGGCAAGGTTTCGTGATCCTTCATCTGTGTACAGGGATGCCAGACCACAGATAAATCGCGTCTGGTAAAATCAGAATTCACTATTTGGCCCAAGTCGGTAATATTAATCTGCTATGATAACCAAAGGAGCAGATGATGTAATCAGGGTCAAGCATGCGGGTATTCAAGGCAAAATTCACGGTCGGGCAGTTGGTGGTGCACAACTTGTTCAACTACCGTGGTGTTATAGTAGATGTCGATCCGGGCTATCAGGGCACTGAAGAATGGTATAACCAGATCGCCCTGACCCGGCCGCCGGTGGACAAACCCTGGTATACCGTTCTGGTGCATAATGCTTCCTATGAAACCTATGTGGCTGAACGCAACCTTGATATAGATGATTCACAAACCCCGGTCAACAATCCCATGCTTGCAGAATATTTTGATGAGTTTGTGGAAGGCCGTTATGTCACTCATCATCGGAATAATTAATTATTTAAGCTATTAACCAAGTATCCTTGCGATTAATTGATCTTCCAGATCAATGCGGACTGCCAGTATCATCCCAAGACTTGATAAATCATTGGTCAGGTTCGTGTGATTGTTTTTATTACCTGCGCTATATTTTTCGCTGAAAGCCAGAGCCTGTTGTGTGGACTGTTCAATCTGCGGATAAATATTTTTTGCAATACTGGCAACGTCCTGACGCCTTTCCCTGCCTTTTGCGATCCTTTCATATAACCCGAAATGGCCTGCTGCAATATAATCAACCAGCATTTCGCAAAATTCTACAAGCAATTCTTCATCCTGGGACTCCATACTGCCAGCATCCAGATTTGAGGCCTGCAGCAACAACGCAAACAATTGCTGGCGTTCTGCCAACATATGTTCAATCTGCTGCCTGGCTGCATTGCGTCTTTCTGTGGATCTAGCCGATGGCATTTCTGTTTTCCTTGTATTATTCAGTATGTGCTTATTTATCAGTGAGCGAGTTCTCTACGGACCTTCTAAAACGGGTCGTCCGGCCTCCAGCCTTTTTCCCATACTGGCAAAGGCACTACAAATGGAGGCTCCCCATTATCCAGAAACCAGGAGCCAACGGCAAAATATTTTCCTCTCCCTTTTTCACGGATTACTGCCGTAAAATGCGGTGCCTGAAAGCTGCCAATGCCGCGGCTGACGCGATGATCTACGGTATGCCATTTCAACAAATTATCAGTTTGGAGCATGGTCAGATATGATGATGTGTTGGTTGCTTCGTCTACACAATCCATCTGGCCTTCCTCACCCATTCCTGCAAAACTCCCGGCCTTGTCATTAGAAGTGCCGGTCATCGCACCGGCCATGGTTTCAAGCATGGCAATGGCTTCACGGATTTGCTCACGTTACTGTTCGGCAGAATCAGCAGTTAAATTAAATATCGGCCTGATCTTGTGCCATTCATCATCGGTCAGGGCAAGTACAGCATAATATTGGCAGGTATGCCCGTAACATATAGAAAAGTTGGAATATTCAGGGCGAGTGACAAACCCTGATTTTATGACGTGAGTAATATCATGATTATTACTTATCAGATTTATCACGGGTGCAGTATTATTGTCACCAGTATTCACGGTATGACAACCGTATAATTGGTATCCAATAATTAAAATAAACAGTATTCTCTTGTTTCTGAACATAAATAATTTGACGGCATAAAATCCAATTTATGGAAATACCCGGTTATCAAATCGACAAAAGTATAGCCAAAGGGGGCATGGCGACGGTTTACCTCGCCACACAAACATCCCTTTCCAGACCGGTTGTTCTAAAAGTACTCGAGATCTCCGGCGAGAATGGGAACTCAAGTCAGACTGAACGTTTCCTTGCTGAAGGCCGCATTGTTGCCTCATTGCATCATCCAAACATCATTACCATATATGATATTGGTGTTACTGATAATAACGCCTTATATATTTCAATGGAATATATCAAGGGCGGAGATCTCAAGGCACGTATGGGTATTCCCATGTCTCCGGAAGAAGCTCTGGATATCCTGATCAACATCGGCAAGGGTCTTGAAACTGCGCACGAACATGGCGTCATTCATCGGGATGTGAAGCCTGCAAACATCCTGTTCCGTGATGACGGTACACCATTACTCACTGATTTCGGGATCGCCAAACAAGTTGATAATGAACTCGACCTCACATCGACCGGGGTGTTCCTGGGCAGCCCGAACTATGTCAGTCCGGAACAGGCCGATGGTAAAAAAATTGACGTTAGAACAGATATTTACAGTCTAGGCTGTATTTTTTACGAAATGCTTACAGGAGAAAAGCCCTTTAAATCGGAAACATTATTTGATGTTGTCAATCAACACAGGAATGCCCCGATTCCATTGTTACCGGAAGACGTTAAGGAGTGTCAGCCTCTGCTCAACCTGATGATGGCCAAATCTCCACATGATCGTTTTGCAAATGTCGGTGAGATGATTGAATACATCAATGGGTTGCAGAAAAAACTTCAACCCTCTCTGAGAACGCTTGATTTTGATATTACAATTTCACCAGGCATACCTGTCAGCAAAAATAAGCGTGTTTTTATAATCCTGATGGTGTTGCTTGTCATATCGTCGATCTTCTTCGTTGCCTTGCAGTATATTGACATTAAACTTAAGCGCCCGGCTGTGAATCTTGATGCCGTTTCTGTGGAAACCACAGTAAGTGAGAATTTCACAATGAGTCCATCAGCGGCTACAGAGAATCCCGAACCGGTTTCAGAAGATGTAGTCAACGCCCTTATCTGGCTGGGCAGCCAGAGTCTTGAGGAATATAAACTGACCTATCCACCCAAAGACAACGCGTATTACTATTTTTCACGTTTGCTGGATATCAACCCGCAAAGTGAAATTGCACGCCGTGGTATACTTGAAATTGCGGACCGTTATGCCCTGCTGGCAGAAAAATCACTTGCGTCAAATGACTACAATAAAACACAGACCTATATTGATATAGGTTTAAAAATTAATCCTCGTAATGCTACATTACTGTCATTGCAGCAGTTGAGTGAAGAAACCAGACAAAAATCATTTATAGAGATACTCAAAGGTGTATTTAATTGACACCGGGGAAACTTCAATCGACTGTCATTGCAGCAGCCTTTAGCCACGAGTGCAGCGTGGCGGAAACCATTTAACATGCCAGTGTCATCCCGAGCGCGTGCGAGGGATCATAAGTTTGCGTAAAAGCAAGATTTCTCAGTCGCTATGCTTATTCGAAATGACAGCAATTTGTCATTCCTGAGACGATGCATCAACACCAATTTTCTCTTTGGACTGCTGTGTTTTCTGCTGTTCCCATTCAGAAATGAGTGCGCGCAGATTATCTTCATTAAGCTCTTTATAATCCGGCACATCTGATTGTTCCGGGGCTGGTGCCGGACGGGCATTATCCGGCATTGCAATTTTTTCATCGCCCGCAGCAGGTTCAAGCGGTTCTTCCTGTAACTGCGCACCCATCTTTAATTTAAGTTGTTCTGCCTGTAGTGCCATTTGTCTGGCCTTTTCCTTATCTTCGACTGCTTTAGCCAGTGCTTGTCTGCGTAATTCTTCCCGCGACGAATCAGAGATATTGATACTGGTATCATCAATGACCCTGCCTTTCTCAAAAACTATGACCCGAGGCCCGCTTTCCGGACCCCTGTACCACGCAGGTGGTTTGCCTGAAAGTTGGGTCGTGCCTGTTTCGGGATCAGTCCATTGATACATGCGCGCATGGGCCGGCAGACTTGCCAACAATAAGATCAGGAATATCAAACGTCTTTTCATATGATTTATAGTATAACTTGGTAGACTTGCGCGAATTATAGCACTCTATAAAATTAAAATATCCAGCCAGATAATAACATAACAATAACGGGTAACCAGCATGAGCCTATTCGATATCATTGCCATATTAATCACCATCACGGCAATATTCAGTTATC
The DNA here is from genome assembly GCA_001801885.1 of Gammaproteobacteria bacterium RIFCSPLOWO2_12_47_11. Lineage (GTDB taxonomy): Bacteria > Pseudomonadota > Gammaproteobacteria > Eutrophobiales > Eutrophobiaceae > 2-02-FULL-47-50. The sequence continues at coordinate 12,842 of MGYU01000047.1, read as the reverse complement.
TGAACTTCTGTTATCTGCGGTTACCGGCCACCATCGGAGTGATGCTGATCAGTCTGATATTTTCGGCAAGCATTATCCTGCTTAAATATTCCGGCCTTGACTTCACCCTACAGGCCGAACATATCCTCAATAGTATTGATTTTGATAACACCCTGATGCATGGCATGTTGAGCTACTTGTTATTTGCCGGCGCCCTTCATGTCAACCTTGAAGACCTGGCCAGACAAAAATGGTTGATAGGTTCTCTGGCCACCTTCGGCATCGTGGTCTCGACCTTCATCATAGGCACCCTGACCTGGTTGACGCTGGGAATACTTGGTATAGAAATATCCTACATCTACTGCCTGTTATTCGGTGCATTGATTTCGCCAACCGATCCGATTGCCGTCATGTCCTTATTACGCAGTGCAGGTGCACCCAAATCTTTGGAAACCAAGATAACAGGTGAATCCCTGTTCAATGATGGTATAGGTGTTGTGGTCTTTATCCTCATCGCCGGTATCGCTATCAGCGGTCAGGACATTACTTTCGGTTCTGTCGCTACCCTGTTTCTGGAAGAAGCAGTAGGTGGGGCAGCCTATGGACTGATACTGGGTGGAATCAGTTACTGGATGCTCAGGCGGGTTGATAATTACCAGGTAGAAATACTCCTGACCCTGGCGCTGGTAACTGGAGGTTATGCCCTGGCAACTGCCATCCATGTTTCCGGGCCGGTTGCAGTTGTCGTTGCAGGACTCATGATCGGCAATCAGGGCAGGTTACTGGCGATGAGCGATATCACCCGTGAACACCTGGACACCTTCTGGGAACTCATTGATGAAATTCTTAATGCAATATTGTTTGTATTGATTGGTCTGGAGGTCCTGATTATCCAGTTCGATCTGAAAACATCGGTCGCTGGATTTATTGCTGTTTTCATTGTCCTGTTGGGAAGATTTATCAGTGTGGGTGTACCCATCACTGTTATGCGCAAGTACAGGGTATTCAGCCCGCACGCTGTTAAAATCCTGACATGGGGCGGATTGCGTGGAGGCATATCAGTAGCACTTGCTCTTTCTTTACCGGCAAGTCCCGAGCGTGAAGTCATACTGACCATTACTTACTTTGTCGTGATCTTTTCCATACTGGTGCAGGGATTGACGATTGAAAAGTTAATCAAGTTTTCAACGGGATCGAGCAAAGGACATGAGGAGATAATTTAGGAAGCCTTTTATTTTTAACGTCATTTCAAGTGCAGCGTGAAATCTGTAGTTAAACCATTAAAACAAGATTTCTCAGTCGCTTCGCTCCATCGAAATGACAAAGAACTGTCATTTCGACCGAAGGTGTACAGGAAGTACAAAAATTCGGGGAATCTAGCCGTGAGCAGGAACAGAGGCGAACAGGATACCAAAGCCTGGGATAAAGAGTCCGTCATACTGGCGCATGCCAGTATCCAGTCAAACTAACTCTTCATACAAATCATGCCAATCAGGGTTCATCGCCTCTATAGTTTTTAACTTCCAGTATCTTTTCCAGAACTTGATGGCCTTTTCCCGTTGTAGGGCAGATTCCATGGTTTCATGCACCTCATACCAGACCAATTTATTCACACCATATTTCTGTGTAAATCCTTTCACTACTTTAGCTTTATGTTCCCAGATTCGCTTGGACAAATTGGAAGTGACGCCGACATACAAGGTCCCGTTACGGTAGTTTGCCAGCATATACACGCAGGGTTGACGATTCATGGGTCACCTCCTTGTTTCGACTGGATACTGGCATCCGCCAGTATGACAATGCTCTTTACTATTTTATTTATTATAGGTACGAATTAAATGTCTACTCCTCATTCCCCGACACACTTCAAATACGCTGACTCAAAATTATCCGCCTGATACCTGTTGCAACATTCCCGGGTAGTTCCTGAAAAACATATATATCCGTCATGCAATATAACCACCCGGTCACACAAGACTGCAACATCTTCCAGTAAATGCGTGCTGTAAAACAAGGTCTTGCCTTGTTGTTTTAATTCCAGCAGACGGCGTTTTAACAATGCCCTGGCCCTGGGATCAAGACCACTCGTCGGCTCATCAAACACCATCAATGCCTTATTACTTAACAGGCAAGCCGCCAATCCAAGTTTCTGGCCCATACCCTTGGAATACTGGCGCACTGGCTTGGTCAGTGCGGACAAATCAAGATCAAGGATCTTCAACATCTCTGCAACAGCCACGGCATCATAGGCTACACCATTCAGGTCAGCCATATACTTCAGGAAATTTTCGCCGGTCAGATAATAGGGCGGAACAAACTTCTCCGGGAGGTAGGTAAGCTGTTTGCGTGCCTTTGTCTGCCGGTGATCAATACCGGATATACTGACTGAACCGGCATCGATAGAACAGAAATCCAGCAGGCATTTAATCAGGGTGGTTTTGCCTGCGCCATTGATGCCTATCAGACCGACATATTCACCAACGTCTATGGACAGGCTCACATCTTTAAGAACATTCTGCCGGCCAAACTTTTTATGCAGTTTGTCTATTGCGATCGAAGGGACTTTCATGCGCGTATTAATGGATATATCACTCTTTGCAAAAAGAAAGACCCGTGTTACCGGGCCTTACTCAATTCACACATCCAGAAGGAAATTATCAGTACAGAAACACTGCATTACAGGATGTGTTGTCACTGTCCACATTATAGGTGGCGGTAGCGGTACCCGCGCCAGTAACGCATGCCGGTGTGCCGGTCCAGATCAATGCGGCACCCATATCGTCGCCGGGTTCACCCGTATTGGCCGTTTCAACGGTCGGACGCATGACACCGGTGACCGGGGATCCGTCATCGAGTTTCACATCCAGTTCGCGCAACATGGAGGGCTGTATGCTCGCACCAAATGCATACGCGAGCCGTACTGAGGCTGTACCGGTGCCTGCCTCATAGTCATCGGTGTAGGCCAGCATGATGGCCTGTTGGAAGGCATTGGCCGGCACCGCCGGCGGTGCCGCCAAAGGACCGGCAATATAGGTAGCAGCAGATGTTGTACCACTGCCCGTATAACTGCCATTCAGGAAACCTGAAGCAGACAAATGGTTCCAGACGGCACCTGCTTCGACCCAGGTATCGATACGGCCATTCTGGTTACCGCCAACGGGGGTTCCACCACACCCGGTCACTACTGATCCAATTGCAGCACAGGCTGCTGCGCCGGGCATATCGCCAGGGATCTGGCGGAAACGGTCGATAAAACCGAAATAGGCCGCCTGCACGCCGGAATTCTGATCCGCCATGTTACGCACGCGGGCGCTGTTGATTAATTGCTGGCCTTTCAGGATCCCGCCGAGCAGCAGACCGATAATGACCAGCACGATGGCGATTTCCACCAATGTGAAACCGGCTTGTTTTCTGGTTGTATTCATGATCATCATTATTTTTCCTCTGTTTAAATAATTGTCATTATTCAGGATGACACTTGTCTTATATGATGCATATAATATACCAATAATATATCTTATTGATTATTAGATATATTATTCTGATATCGTGTGAAAATTCAGCCACGTTTTGACAATCTATCAACATTATGACGGATTTTCGACACTTTGGTCTGCGACAGTGAGGTAGTTAATTCACGGCTATTACAGAACGGCTTTATGATGGCAAAGGGAGTTTTATTCCGGGTTCCCCTTGCTTGATTCATCGCTTTGCAATTAAGAAAATCTGATTTGCCGTGAACATTGTAACCTGAAGGAATGTAAATGTTTAATCGTGACATATTGAGAATTAACGGCCTGAAGATAGGCCTTATATTTGCTGTCTTCATGCTGTTTTTTTCCAGCGCCCTCGGTCTGCTTGAATTTAACCTGGTTTCCGGCTTGCGGATTTCAGTTAACAGCGAGTTAACCCGGAATACTCCGGTATTGCTCAGCCGGCTTGCCTCAACTAATTACTGGTTATTAATTTTTGCCGGTCTGGTTTTGTCTTTCCTGCTGCCTGTGCTTAATCCACTCAAGGCCAGTTTACTCACCTTCACGGCCATACTGGCCGTTTATTTGCACAGCTCCTTTGCAGCCACAAGTTATTTATTAATTCCAGCGGAATATTTCCTGTTGATGATCCTGATGCTATATATCGTCAATATACTTATAAGTTATTTTATCGAGATACACGCCAAACAAAAAATATTTGAAACAATGGGGCAGTATATTCCACCTCATATTGTTGAGAAAATCGGCAAAGGGCATAAAACGATATCACTGGATGGTGAGGCCAGGGTGCTTACCGTATTGTTTTGCGATATTCAGGATTTCACCAAAATTGCTGAAGAACTTAACCCCAAACAGGTGGTAAGTTTGTTAAATAAATATTTTACCACATTGTCAAAAATCATTTTCAACCACAACGGCACCATAGATAAATTCATCGGTGACTCCATCATGGCCTTCTGGGGTGCGCCATATGAACAAAATGATCATGCCCAAAAAGCTGTGCTGACAGCGATGGAAATGGATAAAGCAATAATAAAATTATCCGCCCGGTTCATCAAGCAAGGCTGGCCTGGGCCAAAGGCTGGTTTTGGCATTAATACGGGACTGATGTCAGTGGGTAATATGGGTTCTATATATCGTATGACTTATACGGTCATTGGTGATGCTGTAAATATTGCCGCACGCATAGAAACTTTATGCAAAAAATATCACGTGCCAATTATCGTAAGTGAATCAACCATGCAGGAATGCAATGACCTCCTGTTCAGAGAACTTGATATTGTTGCTCCGAAAGGCAAGCGCAAACGTGTCAGAATCTATCAACCTTTATGTTTGAAAGAGTATGCAGACAATAATTTACTGAAAAATCTTGGGCTCCATAATGAGGGCCTCTCCTTTTATTACAACAAACAGTGGCATCAAGCGAAGATCATCTTTAATCAACTGGCTACACAGAACGCTGATGATGAGTATTACACCGTGATGCTTGAAAAGATTAATAATGGCGAAGAAGCATTATACGATACTGCTGATGTTTCGAGAGCAACAGAAGATAGCAGCATAGAAAACACCAGGGAGTCACCGCATAAATAAATAAATAATATTTTACTACTTTGGTATTTCGTTATATGACACTACTCCGGGTAACTTGCCTCCTCCGTGAAAATCCAGCTTAATCTTCTTCTGCTTCAAGCCGTTCCAGGCGTTGCATCAAAAATCGCAATTCATGCTCATCCTTGATTGCACCACTTTCTATCAATCCACCTATTAATATTTTGGCGCTTTCAATTTCATTCATATCTTCCAGCACATAAATATGCATCTGCTTTACCCAGTAAGGGACATTTTCGACCGCCACGTGCCTGGCCAGTGCCTCTGCATAGCGCAGTGCCAGTGGTAAATCATTTAATCTGTGCTTGGCCACATAAACAGCATGAGCAAGTGCAGGCCAGCGGCGGTCTGGGTCATCTAGAAATTTCTCATACACAAATTCAAGCATCTGCCTTTGCCTTGTTTCATCCGGCACCTGGCTATAGACACGGCTGGCGGCAAGCAGCGGGTATTGTCCATTCCTGTCCAGCACCAGAATATTATCCAGCCAGCCTGTGACCTTGTTATAGTCAAGTTCCCGGAACGGTATGCTGATACCCGGCTGGTTATCAAATGCCTGTAACCAGAGCATCAACATTTTTGCAAGGGCCACAGGGTCACCCAGACTGACAATCCGCAATTGTTGTGTCGACAACGGTTCAGGCAATGGTCTTGACACAGGATCAAGCAAGGGTATTGCCGCACGCCATGCGACCTGCGTGAAAAATGCCACAACAAGAATAATCAACACCATGCGCGGGACATCTGACACAGGACGTTCTTTATTGTTCAATACAGAAGAAAAAAGTATTTGCGTCATTACTGATCTCAAAATTAAAAGTTCATTATTACGTCGTGCTGGTGAAAACGACCTACACGAAGTAGGAAATGCCGCAAGAGGACAGGAGTCCGTAGCGGCCAGCATCCAGTAGGCAATTGTTTTGACTGGATTACGTCCTTCGCTCCGTTAACGGCACTTCCATGTGCCACTTCTCTGGCAGGAGTTTATACCCGGAGGGTACCAGAATGACGAAGTTTTTTAAATCATGGTCGCTTGCAGTGATTAATCAATTTTGAGAAAGATTCTGCTAATTAATTAACACCGGAATCGAACTGCGTATTTCTCACCTTCATTAGAAATGATACATAGTTTAAAAATTCTTTCGGTAAAGATCGAACAGTGCCGCCCCGGAAAGCAAACTGATATATACAACACTTTGCACCAGGATAGCGGGTAAATCGCCCGCATTACCGGAACCGTATACCAGCCACTCCGTCCGGGTAAATAAAGCAAGGTCCGGCAAAACGTACGCAATCAGATCGATGGTTTTATTCATAAATTGTTGTGACAAGGCTGTTGATTCAAGTATCGGGCTACGACTTAAAAGCTGGATGGTACTGATACTCCTGGCCAGAAGGTAAAACACCACTACTGCGGAGAAAGCGGTCGTAATATTTCCGAATGTGAAAAGACACAGCAGACAAAAAGCAATAACGATAAATAACTCACACATCAATGATATAACCCATAAAGCGACTTGGGTAAATTCAGCATATAGCAGGAGAGGCAAACTCAGGAGAAGTGAAAAAACCAGCGCCAGAAGAAAAAATCCGGAAAGTTTGCCAAGATAATAAACGTATCTGGATAAAGGCAGCGATATGATCATGTCCACTGTTTTATCATTGAATTCCCGGACAACACTGGTTATTACAAACAGACTGATAACAAAGACAGCCGCCAGACGCATGACAAAACCAACCAGGCTCCCCTGCACCTGATGGGTTTCGGTTATGGCAAGTTCACCGGCAAACTGCCCCAGTGCAAATATACAGACTATACCAATCAAACCGAGGGTAAACAGGCGGTTTTTAATCGCTTCGAGGAAAGTATATTTAGCAATCGTGATTACAGGATATTTCATAGTAGAATGCGTTAAATGTGTCAGGAAAACTCTGATATAACCTCTTTAACCGTCATACTGGCGAATGCGACCCACAGGATGTGGGAAATGTCGCGAGAGGACACGATGTCCGTAGCGACCAGTATCCAGTCACTTGATGCTTGATTATACTGGATTCTGGTATGCACCAGAATGACGTCTCAAAAAATATAGGGCCTGATATTGCCAGTGGTCTTATTTTAGCCAGAATAACAGGCTATAACAATTTGAACTTCAATCAGATATTTTCCAATACAATATAAATTTTTTAAGATATAGCCTTGATCTATGCATAATTTAATGCAATCCATCATTAACCGGCGGGATTATTTTATAATCGCTGCAATGCTGGGTTTCCTGCATGCCTCACTATTGATTGATTTTGGCAGTGCGATTACCAGTGCCCTGCTCCTGATACATCTCGGGTTTTTCCTGCTCTGGCAACCTGTACAAAAACGTGAAGAAAAATATACCTGGTATAACGGCATCATTTTCATAGGACTAATGCTGGCATTTGCCTATTGGGTCAACTGGTGGTTGATCTTTGCGTGGCTGATTTTACTGATAGGGATTGCCGGTGGCCGGGTGGTTACCAACCCCACAGAAAGGTATGTCCTTTTCCTGGTCATGATTTTCCTCATCTCTGAATTATTAATCATTGCTATACCCAGCCTGTTTACTGTCGTTTACGGTAATCCGGTTTTAATTCCTCTTAAATACGTCATCATTTTCATCCCATTTGCATTGCTGTTCTTTCCACCTCCTTATACAAGGAAATCGGAATTGTCTGTTGATTTGTTATATGCCATCACGGCCTCGCTGCTGGCAGGCATCCTTGCACTGGGCAGTCTGGTTATTATGTATCACAGTGGTGCAGATTATTTCACCGCCCTGATTTATATCCTCCTCGCGGTCGGCTTCTGCCTGCTATTGATCAGCTGGTTGTTATCTGCACATACAGAATTCGGTATGTTGTCCCAGCTCTGGTCCAGATCACTGCTGAATATCGGCACTCCCTTTGAACAATGGCTGGCGGATTTATCGACCCTTAAAGATCAACACGAATCTCCGGCAGATTTTCTGGAAGCAGCCATAGAAAAGCTGGCCTCCCTGCCCTGGATATCCGGCGTCATTTGGCACATATCTGATCAACTCAATATTCATGGAAGCAAGACCAAACATGAGATCAAACTCAGCATCAATACTTACCCTTTAACCCTTTATACCCGTGTCCCCGTGAGCGGGGCGTTGCTGCTACACTGCAATCTGCTCATCAAACTGGTTGAATATTTCTATACAGCCAAGGTGAATGAGCGTGAACTGTCAAAACGGGTACATATGCAGGCCATATTCGAGACCGGCGCCCGTATCACACACGATATTAAAAACCTTCTGCAATCCATGCATTCCATGGTAACCATATTACAGGCGGACACGACTGAGACAGATTCAAAGTCAATTCTTATCCTGAAAAAACAATTTCCCTATTTTATCCAGCGCCTCGAGCAGGCCATGGATAAACTCCAGGCACCACAACAATACAACAAGGAAGATATCTATCTGATGGATTTCTGGGGAGAATTAAACGCACACTACAATGACTACAATATTGAGTTTAACGCAGAGATAGACAACAATCCGTTGATCCCGTTTGACCTGTTTAACAGTATCACAGAAAACCTGTTTGAAAACGCCATCGCAAAACGGAAGGATGAGCCTAATATCAGGATCTCGGCAAAAATACAGGTCAATCACAACATGATCAGTTTGATGGTGACTGATACCGGCAGGGCCATTGATGAAAAGATTACCGCCTTGCTATTCAAGGAACCATTAAAATCGGACAACGGCCTCGGCATAGGGTTGCTGCAGGCCGCCAAACAGGCTGAATCCATGGGTTATACACTCAGACTGAATGAAAATTTAACAGGCAATGTGTGTTTTGAGTTACACAATTAGCCCAAACAATAATTCAATATCCCCTTTACCTGCAAAGGAATGATCATTTTTACCCCTTCCCCTTGCAGGGGGAAGGCTGGGATGGGGGTAGATTGTTTACTGGATTTCGTTCTCCGTATCCCCGTGCCGGAGTACGGGGCAGACCCGGCTCCGTCTATGTTACTCATGTGCTACTCTTCCCGTTTTCACGGGAATAACCATGACTTGCACTCCAATACTCAATCACTGGCATAAAGTAATAAAATGTAATATTATTACACATGCCTTCTTATCGGATTGAGATCGCGAAACAAGCGCAAAAGCAGTTGCGCCGCTTGCCTGTGAGAGTACAGGAAAACATTGCTGAAAAAATCGCAATATTAGGTATAAATCCAGTCAACCCTGGATTAGACATCAAACGGTTGGTTAATAACCCACTGGGCGAGTTTCGATTAAGAGTGGGCAATTACCGTGTTATTTTTAACCGTGACGATACAATACGTATCATTCAGATAATTCTTATCGGACATCGTAAACTGATCTATAAATGAACACAAAACCACAAATCATATTCGATAAAGGCAAACCCAGTTTTGTGGTATTGCCTTACACCGATTATGTTGCCCTCACCGGTGACAAGTCGGGTCATACACAAAATGATAATGAATTCATCCCGTTTGTATTGAGTGATTACATCAAGAACCCGATCCGCGTGATGCGCATCGAAGCGGGCCTGAACCAGGCGCAACTTGCGCGCCGTCTCGGTGTTACTCAAGGTTATATCAGTCGGGTCGAGGCTCGGAATCATTCTGTAAGCGATAAATTACTTAAACGGGTAAACGATGTTCTGAAAGTTGCACGTAAAAAGAAAGCCATCTTGCCATAAACTCTGCCAGATAATGTCCGGCGATTTTCCTGAAATACAATTTCAACGGCAACGTGTGTTTTGAGTTACATAACTAGACAAGACAAAAATATCTATTTGTCATTTCGAATGAATATGACGACTGCATGGATGCAGGAGGTAGAGTCGCGTCTGGAACGGCGACCGAGAAATCTATTTTTAAAATATCAGGGAAGAATTCCTGCATTCAGCATCTTTGTTCTGAGGATATGCGGTGATATCCATATTATCAAGTCATCAAATCCTGTTGCAGAATCAGAACTGAAGTCCCTGTAAACAAAATTTGCATCATTATTCAGGTTTTCAGTTTCATCTGTGGAAGGTGTATCTGCCCAGTTCTTTCCATGTGATACAACTATTGCAGGTATTCCCGTTGCGATATTCGTACCCATAGCACCATCCAATATAGTCATATCACCATCAGAACATAAAGCGAATGAAACATTAAGTGTGATGTCGGTACACGAACCAGGACTATTTGCACCGTCTGTTACGTCAGCAAATACAGATGTAACGCGATAAGTAAAACGCTGCCCCCATGCATCGTTTTCCCTGATCCCTAATGTTGTCCAGGGAAGATTGCCTTCTGCAGTAGCACAACTTGCACCGCCCAGTATGTCCTCCACTCCATCATTTGCTGTCATGGCAGCACAATTACCAGTATTATCCCTGCAGTCGGGGCATGGCAAACGATATGTAAAGAGCACATTATTCTGATTGAACATATAGCCGAACAACACTTCCTTTGCCTCATCCAGCTGTGCCTGTGTCTGCTCGATCTGCTTCTGTTGTATCTGGGTTGCTAATGGCGGCAATATGGCGCCAAGCAAAAGTGTCACTATAAATAACACCATCGCCAGCTCAACCAGTGTAAAACCGCAATTACATTTTTGTTTTATTTCTTTCATTAAAATTATGGTGTCGCAAGAACTTTTATCTGATCATTGAATATAGATGTTGCTTTTGCTTTTTCAAAAACATCGTTATCCGGCGGGGTAACTATTGAATTCATGCCCTCAAAATAACTATTCAATGTGGCCGATGAGCGGTCCTGTGTATCAAGCTCGTCACCGGCAATTATCACTATTGCCTGCTTGTCATCATTCGGTGCGCCTGCACCAACCAATGTCAGACAATTCACGCTGTTTATGCAATCAGCAGCCCCTCCTGGCGCATAATCTGCACTGTATGCCACATACACAAACCGGTGCCAATTGTTTTTGATAAACCAGTCTGGCAATTCCCCATTAGTTTCATGAAGGTAATAATCGAGACCAGCAATCCTGATACTGCCGGATGTACTGGCGGGGATAGGTACTGAGGCATTACCGACTTCAACATTATTTATATCATAATCACGGATGGTTACTGCCGGTGTTGTATGCACCGGTAATGTTACCGTGCCAGTTACTGCACTGCAGTCAGCATTATAACCAGGACACACATCGCGTTTTCTTAGATTACCTGAAGTATATACATTGGGTGTATTTGAGAACCTGACCCTGAATTCATATTGACGGGTATTGACATAATCATAATAAACCTCGTAAGTATCACCTACATTAAACTGGTTAGTCGTTCCGCTATACAAGGTTGCAGTAAGTGTCGTGCCACTGACGCTGGTTATTGTCCCATATGAACTATCAACAATATTTTTTACAATATCTCCAACCTCAACTCCGGCACTGGTAAAATCAGTTGCCCCTCCATCCAGTGTCGATCCCGATGAACCGCCACCCTCGGTTCCGGACAATTTCTTGCTGGCTACCTTGATACGGTAAAATTCCTGGTAACCCCCGGTACCGCCTGCATCGTAATCAAAATCAGGGGCGGCGGCTGTTAACCGCGAAGTATTCAGTTGAATGCTGCTGGGTACATTGGTTACCACGACATCTTGCGGTGCATAAATTGTGTATGTGTTGCCTGAAGCAAAACTGATCGGAGGCCTGTTATCAAAGCCTGCAACAGATAATGTGTTAGCGTTTGTAATGCCTGTAATCAGTCCACGATCAGATGTAATATTGTTATGAATCAGATGATAATAAGGAATAATACCGAGCGCATTAAAATTCTTGGTGGTATCTTCCAGCGCAAGTGAAGATGTCCCAGCAGTAGCGGTACCCGATACACCGATTGAAATTTCATCATCATAGTTCTCGACTATATCTCCTTCCTTGACTCCGTCCCCGGTAAAGTCCGCATTGGAATCATTCAGGACTGACGTATTGGTACCGAAAGTGACCGTGCCCTTGACCAGATGAACATCAGAAAATATTCCCAGGCAATCGGCAATATTTTCAACCACCCAGATACAATATCCATTATCTCTGTCTATCGTTACAGTTTCCGAATTACCACCAGAAGTTTCAGCGTAGTTTTTCAATGAAGTATCATATTCAATTGTTAATCCTGCAGGTGATGATGTTACAGTTGCTGCGCTGAAGTCCCAGTCCACGGAAAATCCTGTATTGAAGTGCTTGCCTGTTTCATGAAATGACAATAAACCATGTCGTGTTGCGTTGTCGGTGTTGTAACGGGGGAAATAATAATAATCTCCCATATCGAAATCATTATCCATACCCAGATACATTTGTTCAATTACCAGTGTAGTTGCATTGGTAACTGCTGACACACGTCCTATGGATCTGTCTGTTAAATTCACAGCCAAATCACCCGGTTGTATCCCCATTACATTAAAATTTTTATCAGAATCAATCAGATTTGAACTGTCATTAGGGCCGGTTGTTTGGCCATGGTTACTGCGAATTTGATAAATATCACCTGGATTAAATTGCCCAACGCTGAGTGATGCGGCAGTGATTTGTGATCCTGAAATTGATTCGATCATACCGCTTGATAACACAGCTCTTGTAACTGGATCTAATATATCTATCACATCTCCCGGAACGATTCCCATATCTTCAAAATCACGACTGGTATCCTGCAAAACCAGGCCACTACTACCGGCTGATGCTGTACCTGACAAGTCAGAATAAA
>MGYU01000046.1 GCA_001801885.1 Gammaproteobacteria bacterium RIFCSPLOWO2_12_47_11 | reverse complement strand
AAGACTACAAGACCGCCTATGTCGCGCGGGGCGCCCATGCCAAAGCCCATGCCTGTGTCCGTGCCTGGTTTAATGTGAACCATTACATTGAGCCGTCATTGCGGCATGGCATATTTGTCAAGCCGGGGCAGCAATACAAGTCATGGATCAGGTTTTCCAACGGACATTTTGATCTTTCGGTCAGCAAGGACCAGAAAAGTGATGCGCGGGGCATGGCAGTAAAAATACTGGAACCGCCGGGTGAGCCATTACAGGTTGCAGCCAATCATGTCCCCACGCAGGATTTTCTGATGACCAACAGTCCCGTGTTTTTTGTCCGGAACATTGCCGACTATAATGCACTGGTAGCCAAACCTGAGGCTTTGCTCGGGTTTATTTTCAGCGGCTGGAATCCGTTTCAATGGAGAATAGCTGAAATGTTTCTGGCCAAAAAGACCCTGACTCCGCCGCCAGTCAGCCTGTTGGCGCCGCAATATTACAGTATTACGGCCTATAAACTCGGTCCCCATAATATCAAGTTCAGTGCCCGGCCTTGTCCCGGCCAGGAAATTAACTCCGTTATGGACGAAACCGACCCGGATTTTCTACACAACAACCTGCAACAGGAACTGGAGGCGGGGGAGGCATGCTTTGAATTCATGGTGCAGTTACAGGTCCCGGAAAAAAACATGTTGATAGAAGATCCGACGGTGGAATGGATGGAGTCAGACTCACCGTTTATTCCATTGGCCCGGATCACTATCCCAAGCCAGATTTTTGATACAGCAGAACAGATGGCTTTTTGTGAAAACCTGTCGTTTGCACCCTGGCACGCACTGCCGGACCACCGGCCGATCGGTCAGTTCAACCGCATCCGGCAACATGTCTATCCGGCCAGTTCAAATTACCGCCATACTCATAACCAAACTCGGGTGCCAGCAGATATAGCATGGTAATATTTATATTAAACAAACAGTTATATTTATTATTAAATGTTTATTATAGATATTACCCAATGATGGATTTATGTCAAAATTAGCCATATAACCAAAAGTTATAATTTAAATGAGCCGCTTTAACCCGGATTGCAGGCTGTGCCCACGCCTGGCCAGTCATCTGTATGAAGTAAAGAAAGATTACCCTGGATATCATGCAAAACCGGTTGCACCGTTCGGTGATGAACAACCCCGGTTGTTGATTGTTGGTTTGGCGCCGGGGATGCACGGGGCCAATGCCAGTGGACGTCCATTTACCGGTGATTTTGCCGGCATCCTCCTGTATGAAACCTTGCATCAATTTGGTTTTGCCAATAAACCGGTTTCAAAACACAAAAAGGATGGGTTACGCCTTATAAAATGCCGCATTACCAACGCAGTGAAATGTCTGCCACCGGGAAACAAACCCGCCGGAAGCGAAATCAATACCTGTAATAACTACCTGGCCACTGAGATTAATGCATTGGACACCGGCGTCGTCATCCTGGCATTGGGGACGATTGCACATAATGCCACTATCAAGGCACTGGGACTGAAACAGAAAGGTTATCCGTTTGCGCATGGGTATTTACATGCGTTGACCGGAGGGCGCAGTTTGCTGGACTCCTATCATTGCAGCCGGTACAACACTCAGACCGGTCGTTTGACCGAAAAAATGTTTCATGAAATTTTCTTTAAAATACATGATGTATTAAATACAAGTAAATGATTAATAATGAGTATTAATAGTATATTTAATCCAAAATCTTACCTGAAGACGTTGACCAGTAAACCGGGTGTTTATCGCATGCTGGATGAGGCCGGGACAGTCATTTATGTGGGCAAGGCACGGAACCTGAAGCAGCGGGTGTCCAGTTATTTCACCCGCTGCAACCGGCAATCACCCAAAATACAGGTCATGGTGCAGGCCATAGCCAATATCGAGGTGACAGTGACGCATACGGAGAATGAGGCCCTGATTCTGGAGAACAACCTGATCAAGGAATTAAGGCCTCGTTATAACGTCTGGTTCAGGGATGACAAGAGTTATCCCTATATCTACATTTCATCCGACCAGAAATACCCGCGTTTGAGCTATTATCGGGGTGCACGCCATGGCAAAGGGCAGTATTTCGGCCCTTACCCCGGTGCCGGCGCAGCCAAAAAGACCTTGCACCTCATTCAGAAACTGTTCCAGATCCGTTCCTGCAAGGACAGTTTTTTTGCCAACCGCAGCCGTCCCTGTCTGCAATATCAAATCAAACGCTGTACCGCTCCGTGTGTGGACCTCATCTGTGCAGAAGATTATCAACAGGATGTGCAGCATGCCGTGATGTTTCTCGAAGGTAAAAACGAAGAGGTCATTGATGCATTGCTGGATCCGATGCAGAAGGCGTCCGCGGCGCTTGAGTATGAGCGCGCGGCCCAATACCGCGATCAAATCAGTAACCTGCGCAAGGTTCAGGAGCACCAGTATATCAGCACGGCAGGCGGTGATTTTGACATTATTGCCTGCTGTTCCGCTAATAGTATGAGTTGTGTGCATGTGATGTTTATCCGGGGCGGACTGAATCTTGGCAGCAAAACCTGGTTTCCAAAACATACCCGGGAAGCAAGCGAGGCTGACATTATTAACGCATTTATCCCGCAATTTTACCTTGACCAGCAACGGGCAAGAACCATCCCGCAAGAAATCCTGTTGAGTCACGAGCCGGAAGAAATTCAATTGTTGCAGGAGGCTTTGTCTGCTCAAGCCGGGAAAAAGATCAGTATCAAATATCGTTTACGTGGTGAACGGGCCAAATGGGTGAAAATGGCGCTGGAAAATGCCGAGGTGAATCTCAATCAGCAACTCGCATCTTCGGCCAGTCAAAATCACCAACAGGAGGAGTTGAAGCGTGTTTTGAATATTGATGATCCCATCGAACGCATTGAATGTTTCGATATCAGTCACACTCAGGGAGAGGCAACAGTGGCCTCCTGTGTGGTGTTTGGAACTGAAGGCGCCGTTTCATCCGGTTACCGGCGTTTCAACATTGAAGGAATTACACCGGGAGATGATTATGCAGCAATGGAGCAGGTCTTAATGAGGCGTTATACCCGTGTGAAAAAAGAGGACGGAAAATTACCGGATCTGATCCTGATCGATGGGGGCAAGGGCCAGGTTGGTGCAGCCCGGAAAATACTGGAAGAATTACAACTGAATGACATTATACTGGTGGGTATTGCAAAAGGGCCGGCCCGCAAACCCGGACTGGAAACCCTGATACTTGCAAGAGAAAACAAGGTTATTACATTACCGGCAAATTCATCCGCCCTGCACATGATCCAGAACATCAGGGATGAAGCACACCGTTTTGCCATAACCGGCCATCGCCAGCGGCGGAAAAATGTCAGGAATAAATCATCACTGGAAACCATCGAAGGGGTCGGTAGCAAGCGGCGGCAGAATCTTATCCGGTATTTTGGTGGAATTCAGGGCATTATCAGCGCGGGTATCGATGATCTTGCCATGGTGCCGGGGATCAATAAGAATCTTGCGCAAAAAATTTATGACAATTTTCATTAACAGATGAATATACCTAACAGCCTGACACTGATCAGAATTCTGCTTATCCCGGTATTCATCGTGGTGTTTTATCTGCCATATAAATGGTCACATTTACTGGCCGCTGCCGTTTTTACACTGGCGGCTGTCACTGACCTCCTCGATGGTTATCTGGCCAGGAAACTGGGGCAGATCTCAAAACTGGGTGCTTTCCTTGATCCGGTCGCGGACAAGCTGATGGTGGCTGTCGTCCTGGTCTTGCTGGTACAGCAACATCCCAGTATCTGGCTGGCACTGCCTGCCGCCGTCATTATCGGAAGAGAAATTACCGTTTCTGCACTGAGGGAATGGATGGCAGAACTCGGTGCCCGGCGTAAGGTGGCTGTTTCCTTTTGGGGCAAATTCAAGACTGTTCTGCAGATGATTGCTTTGATATTGCTGATCTATCGGGAACCGCTATTCGGCCTGCCCATCTATGAGACGGGCATGGTTGCCCTGTATATCGCGGCGATTCTGACCTTATGGTCCATGCTCCAGTACCTTTACCTGGCGTGGCCGGAGCTGAGCAGCAAGAAAAATATCAATCCTTGATATTGTTGACAGGGGTATAGCCACCGCTACAATATGCGCTCGTTTCTATAACGCGGGAATAGCTCAGTTGGTAGAGCACAACCTTGCCAAGGTTGGGGTCGCGAGTTCGAGTCTCGTTTCCCGCTCCAGTTTTTATACTGATTTTTCCGGGAATTGAATAATCCACGATTGTTTTATGAACTCGCGACGGGTTGTCTATGGGGTCGCAAGCTGACTGAGACCCTCCCTGGTCTCAGCCCTGCGGGCGCACTGCGTGCGTCCACAAAACTGTCTGGAACAAGTTTTGAACATCATGCGTAGCATGATGGCTCATAGGGTGAGCTACATGAATGTAGCGAGTAATTTCATTCCCGGTGAGAAGTAGCACAAGAATGTGCTGTATAGGGAGCAAAGGATGCAAATTGTCGAGTCTCGTTTCGAAAACTTGTTCCAGACGTTTTCTCGGTCTCTGTTCGGCTTTGGCTTCCTGCGTCGCTCTACCGCCTATGTCCCTATAGGCGTCCTGACTCGGCTCTACCGATTCCATCCATGGAATCGTACCACCTACATCCGTGTAGGCGTCCCGCTCCAATTCTTTCTTCTTCAAGATTTGGCCTTATAATTCTGCTTATTCACCCGTTATTGCCTTGTCTCGTCTGTGCGCGCTCAATTTTGAGATAGTTTCTGGTTTATTGAATTTCGCCTGTTTTGCCAATTAAAGACAGTAACCAGTAATGCAGGCAGGAACATCAGCGTTACCAGTGTGGCAAAGAACAACCCGAATAATACAATAGCACCGACGCCCCGATAAAGTTCTGTCCCAGCGCCCGGGATAAAGACCAGTGGTGAGAGTCCGCATACGGTTGTGATCATGGTCATCATGATCGGCCGCAGACGTAATTCAACTGCGGTACGCACAGCTTCAACCGGTGTCATCATATCATCACGGAAATTCCTGATGGCCAGATCCACGATCAGAATAGGATTATTGACGACTGTACCGACCAGAATCAGAAATCCCAGCATCGTAATCATGTCGAAAGATTGACTGATGGCCGCAAAACCGAACACAGGCAGTTGTGCACCGATCTGGTTCATTATCCATAATCCGGTAATACCACCGGCAATACCGAGTGGTACTGTGGTCATGATCACAAACGGATACCCCCAGTGTGAAAAAATGGCAACCAGTAACAGGTAACAAAGTATCACTGCAATCACGAAGTTATCAGCCAGGGCAGCGCGTGTAGCAGTGAGTTGATCACTGGCGCCGGTAATATTAAGCGTAACGCCAGGGGGCACCTGTCCGCTGTCTTTAAGATAATTAACCAGGTCTTTCTCAACGATGCCGATTGCTGTTTCAAAGGCCACAGATTCTGGCGGAATAATTCTGACGGTTACCGTGCGCAGGCCATCCAGGCGGCGTATGGTATCGGTATCCACTGTTTCAACCAGTTCAGTAATAGCACCGACTGGTATGATAGTCCCTTGTGACGTATAGACTGGAATATTTTTAATCTGTTCAAGATCATCAATCCTGCCGGATGATCCGTATATGAACATATCAATCTTGTCATCGGCCAGGAAAAACTCATCAACGTAGGCGCCGTCAGTAAATGCAGAAACAGTATAACCAATATCATCTGTTGTGAGCCCTAGTTCGGCAATGCGTTCCCAGCGCGGTTTAAGTTCCAGCAATGGCTGTCCGAGTATCAATGATGATGGTTCTGAATTTATGCGTGGATTGTCAAATATTTCCAGGCCGCGTTGATAGGCGCTATAGGCAATCCGGTAAATTGCCTGCAGATCGCTGCCACTGATATCAATATTTACGCTGCGTGTCCCGCCATCATTACTGGAGATAATTGATCCGGTAGCTGAAAAGGCACGCATACCGGGATATTCCCTGAATTTTTTATCAATAATATCCATCATCGGGCCGATATGTTTCGGATCCTTGGTGACAGTGATCATGCGCAGAAACTGTGGCTGGGTCCATAACACGATATATGCAAGTGCAGGAACGTCAGTTTCACCGCGGGAAAACTGTTCCGGTTCATGGTCGAGATAGGGTAGAAATGTTTCATTCAGTTCAGAGGCAATTTGATTCATGACCGGCAGACTGTAGCCCGGCGGAGCGATCAAGGATGAAAATACCTTGGGTTCTTCACCTTCTGGCAGATATTCTGCAGGCGGTGTCAGTTCCAGGATGATCATGGCTGTGATGATAAATATAACCAGCACGCAGATCACGGAACGGAAAGGTCCGCTGATCAGCCAGTTTACACCCGCCAGGATATGTTCTTTCATCCAGAACCCGACATAATGTTTAATATTTTTTGGCCCAAAGATTAAATGGCTGCTGGCTGTGGGAACCACAGTGACAGCGACCAGCATGGACACAATAATTGATGCGGAGATAGCAATGGCAATATCGGAATAAAGCTGACCTGCTTCCTGTTCGACAAATAATACGGGTGCAAATACCAGTACAGTAGTCAAGGTAGATGCCAGTACTGCTGTCCATACCTGTTTTAAGCCTGCAACTGAAGCCTCAATACGGCCCAGACCTTTACGGCGTTCACGCTCAATACTCTCCAGTACAACAATCGTGTTATCCAGCGTCATGCCAATTGCGAATGCGACACCGGCCAGTGAGATCACATTGATCGTGCGCCCGGCCAGTAACAAACCAAGAAAGGCAGCAATGGTACAGATTGGAATACCTAATACACCTACCAGTGTCAAAGGTGCTGAACGAAGAAACAGAAACATCACCAGTGTTGCCAGAAATGCACCAATCGCCAGGTTCTGCCAAACTGTGATAACAGAATTTTTAACATAACGAACATCATCTGTAGTCAATTCCATTTGTATACCGGCTGGTTCCAGAATAGACCGGCTGATTTCTTCAACCACCGGCATTATTGCGTTCTTGATAGCGATCACATTTGAACCGGTAGTTCGTCTGAGGGAGACGAAAATGACAGGTTCTCCGTTAACATAAGACCTGGAAACAATCTCAAAATGTTCCAGTTGCACTTCGGCCACGTCCTTGAGACGTGTGATTGAATCACCCTGGCGTTTGATTATCAGTTCTTCAATATCCTCCATATCATCAAAGCGACCGACAGTTCGTAACAGGTAGCGGCGTTTGCCACTATTGATATCGCCTGCGGAAATATCCCGGTTGCGTCCACGTAATACATTACGGAATTCGGTCAAGGTAATACCACGTTCAGCCAGACGCGCGGGGTCGACCAGAATCTGAATCTGCCTTTCCGCACCGCCCCGGATGTTCACTTCAGATACTCCGGGCACACGCCCCATGCGGGTTGTGACATGGTCCTCGATAAAATCCCTCATCATATTCATGTTGACCCCCTTCGGATTGCCAGAGAGGGGATGAACGCGGAAAAACATAAAGGAATTGCTTGAAAAGGATGTTGTATACAAACGCGGTTCGTCTACATTTTCAGGGTAGGATGGCACCTGGCTCAATGCATTGTTGACCCGGATAAGCGCCTCGTTGATATCAACCCCGAAAGGGAACTCCAGTTCAATATGCGCCATGCCGGTAGTAGCCATGGAAATAATCCGTTGCAGGTTGGGCAGGTTGCGCAGGTATTTTTCCTGCTCAATGATAATTTCCTTTTCAACATCCTGAGGAGTTGTGCCTGGCCATATCGTGAGCACCGAAATCACTCTCACTTCAAGATCGGGAATCATCTGTACCGGAATGCGCAATACAGCAATAATGCCGAAAATCATAATGACCAGTACACCGATGGTGAGCAACGTGCTGCGACGAATAATGTATTCAATCATGGATATGGATAATCATAATTTGAGGGTGTAAAAATAAGCATTTCAAAATGTGCTACTTTTAATAAATCCTGTACGATTCAAACCAGCCTGTTAAAGCTCTGGAGAAAAATATTCCCTCCCCCTTGAGGGGGAGGGTCAGGATGGGGGTGAAGATCATCAGTAGCTGAAGCATCCAGTATGAAAAACATTCAACCCCCACCTTAGTCCTCCCCCTGCCATGGGGAGGATATTTAATTCGTATCAGCGGTGGCCTGTTCAAGAATATGCACATCCTGGCCTTCGCGTAATGTCTCGTTGCCGCGTATTACTACAATACTGCCCGGATTCAGACCCTGCCGTACAATAACATTGCCGGACATATTACGGCCTAGTTGTACTTGTTGTTCTGAGACAATCCATTTTCCGTTGACATCATTAACAATCCACACGGAATTGCGGCCATCCGGATAGCGGACAGTGGCATCGCGGGGCAATTGCAGGGCTTCCTGTTTTAAATCTATTTTGAATATTGCCAGGGCAGACATGCCGGGGATAATGAACTTTTCAGCATTATCAATAATAATTCTGGTCAAAAAGGTGCGTGCATTGGGGTTATTAACCGGTACTGTGGTTGCTACCTTGCCGGTAAATTCCTTATCCGGTGCAGCATCAAGTTTGACTGTTACCGTTGTTCCATGATCAATCAAGTAAAAATATTCCTGTGGTGCCTGAACATCAAGACGTAATTTTTCGGTAGCGACCAGATCAATTACCGGGGTTCCGGTTGCTACCCATTCCCCGGCTTCGGTGAGTTTCCGGCTCACAACTGCATTGAATGGAGCAAGGACTGTATGTCGTTTCAAGATCTCTGCCTGTTGCTGGTATTCCACCTCAAGTCGTGCAATTACAGCAGCCTTCACATCTACATCAGCAATGCGGGCCTGCACTGTTGTTTGTGGGATGTTCTTGCTTTTTGACAGGTCAAGTGCCTCGTCGCTGAGACGACTGGCTTCTTTCAGTGCCACTTTGGCCTCGTTCAATGCTGCCTCTGCGCGATTAAGATCAAGTTTTGCCAGAGTAGGATCGAGTTCGATCAATATATCACCGGCTGATACACGATCACCGGCATCCACATTGACCTTCAATACCAGACCACTCACTCGCGGAGAGAGAGCTGCAGTGCGTTCAGAGGTGATCGTTCCGGTCAGTGGTAATGTTTCGATTAATGGACCAACCGTTGCCTCAACCACGTAGACCGGTACCGGTTCAGCGGCATACATCAAGCTGCAACTACATATATATAATATAATCGCTAATAGCAGACGGTATAGGTCAGACGGCCTCAAACAGGGGTAATAAGCTGCGCAGATACGCTGTGCTGGTTTACTTTTCATTCAATCTGTTTCGTCAGTCAGGCATTATTTATCTTGTTATTATCACTTAATTAGTCTGGCAATATACCGATAAATTCAATAGCAAGTGTAACGTATTCAGGCAACTGGCTCGACTATAAGCCATACTCCGGCATACCGTTTTTTTGTTGAAAACAGGGGATAATCCTTTATAATCGCGTACAACTTTTGTGCCTCCCTGGAATGTCCGGGATAAATGGCCAAAATACAAAAAACCCCGGTATAATCCCGGGGTTTTCACTTTTAGAATCATGTTAATGGCTGAGTGGCAGAGGCGAGCAGGATAAAGGAAAAGACATTTAACATGTCATTTGGATGCAATACTTCTATGTATTGCACCCTTCGGGCAGCAAAGCTGCCAAAATCTGTTCCAGACAGATTTTTCCCTGCGACCATTTCGCCGGGAGCGAAATGGGGAAAACAAAGTTTTCCCGAAGGGCGAATACCATGGATGGTATGAGTCAACGGTTTGTACAGGATGTTCAAACCCGTGTCACTTAGCGAGATATGGATTATTGAGCTTAGTGACCAAGGTTGGCACGGGCGGATAAATTTCAGCAAACTGATTAGTTAAACTGTGGCTGAGTGGCAGAGGCGAGCAGGATAAAGGAAAAGACATTTAACATGTCTTTTCCCCTGCGAGCGGTTTGTACAGGATGTTCAAACCCGTGTCACTTAGCGAGATATGGACTATTGAGCTTAGTGACCAAGGTTGGCACGGGCGGATAAATTTCAGCAAACTGATTAGTTAAACTGTGGCTGGGTGGCAGAGTGGTTATGCAGCGGCCTGCAAAGCCGTGGACGCCGGTTCGATTCCGACCCCAGCCTCCATAACATCAGTTACAAGTTATAAGTGACAAGTAAAAGTAGTATGATGTAAAAGTCCATCTATACCTTGCCCGGGTGGTGGAATTGGTAGATGACGTGCAGGATGCACTAATGTCGCGGAGGACAGGATGTCCGGGAGCGGCCACAAGGGACTTCCCGGGCATTTAGAGAAGTGAATCAATATTCTTATAGCTAGTAGGTAAATAGTATTTTGCCCGGGTGGTGGAATTGGTAGACACAAGGGACTTAAGTAACTTGAGCACTCAGTCCGGAAACGGCTGAAGTGAATGGAGTCAAATTCGGGGAAACCTCAGCATGTAAGATGGTGGCAATCCCGAGCTAAGCCCTGATAGTTTTATGTCATTTCGACAGAAGGGAGAAATCTGGTTTCAATATAATAAAGATTTCTCATTACATTCGAAATGACAAAAGTATTCAGGGAAAGTGTAGAGACTTGATGGCTCCTGCCTAAGTCATAGTTAGGCAATGGACTATGATATGGTAAAGGTAAAGTCCAGACTACAAATGCGTTTTAAGTATGCGCAGCAGCGAAAGCTGTAGATGGTAAGAAAATCCCTCGCCTTTACCGGCGTGCCGGTTCGACTCCGGCCCTGGGCACCAAACAGTTATGCAAATCAGTTTTCCTGATGAAATTGTCGACTCCGGTCACTTCGGGCATTCTGCCCTCCCGTGACATTTGTGCATCCTGCACTTCGCCCTGGGCACCATTACATCAGTGATTGGTGAATGGTGATTGGTGAATGGTGAATGGTGAATGGTGAATGGTGATCAGTAAATGGTACATTTAATGACCACACAACTAATTACCAGTCACCAATCACCGGATAATTAAGTTACAGGTTTTTTTTGATTTGATTACAGATCTCTTTTAATACCGTTACACGGGCAACTTTCTTGTCATTACCCGGGATCAATTTCCATGGTGAATGAATAGTACTGGTTCTGGCCACCATTTCGTTAACGGCTAATTCATAATCATCCCATTTTTCACGGTTACGCCAGTCTTCATCAGTTATCTTATGTTTTTTCCATGGAATTACCTCGCGCTCCTTGAACCGGCGAAGCTGTTCGTCCTTGCTTAGATGTAACCAGAATTTAATGAGGATAATACCGTGTGAGGTCATCTGCTCTTCAAAATCATTGATTTCCTGATAACTGCGCAACCATTCTTCAGGTTCTGCAAATCCTTCAACACGTTCAACCAGTACACGCCCGTACCAGGAACGGTCGTAAATGGTAATATAGCCGTCGGTGGGCAGGTGACGCCAGAATCGCCAGAAATAATGATGCGCTTTTTCTTCATCTGTTGGTGCAGCAACTGAAATTACACTGTAAAGCCGTGCATCCATTGTAGCTGTTACTCTCCGGATCGCACCGCCTTTACCAGATGCATCCCATCCCTCAAATACTGCAACAACTGAACGTCCCCGATTATGGGCTGACCAGGCCAGTTTTCCAAGATTGGCCTGGTATTTTGAAAGTTTTTCCTTATATGCCTTGTCTGACATGGTTGTATCAAGATTTACCATGTTCAGTACTGTTTTTATTTTGGCTAACTTGGGTTTGCTTTTTTGTTTTGTAGAGGCTTTATTATTTATATTTTGCAGTAGCTTCTGCATACTATCTATTATTATTTGTCCTACAGTAAGGTCGCGATAGCGATGATCTGTGGCCTCGATAATGTGCCAGGGACTTGGGCCGGTATCAGTCAATTGAATTGCTCGTTCCGACACAACTGCAAACTCGTCATATTTTTTGGAAAATTTCTTCTGTAATGGGGATTTAACAGTATCTTTGCTTTTCGCTCTTTCCAGGGAAACTTCTTTTGAAAGGTGGAACCAGAATTTGATTATCAGTGCATTATCATGGATCAACATTTGTTCCAGTTCTTCAATATATTTCATTTCACGGTCAAATTTTGACTTACTTACATTCCCCATGACGCGATCGATAATTGGCTTGGTGTACCACGAACCAAACATAACGCTTATTGTTCCACGTGAGGGCAGGGTACGCCAAAAGCGCCAGTATCTTGGGTGTAGAAGTTCTTCCTCTGTTTCCCGCCAAAAGGCATAGTTACGAATCCAGCGGGTATCCAGCCATTCATTGATTCTATTGACCACCTCACTCTTCCCCGCACCTTCAACACCGGAAACGATGATTACGACAGGGATGGCCTTGTCTTTTATTTCATATTGAAGGTTTAATAATTTTGTTCTGAGTTCTGGTACGGCCGAATTAAAGTCTTCCTTGGAAATTTTCTGGTCAAGTTCAACAGCTTCAAACATGTCAAATCCCCGATTTATGATTGTTGATATGTAACCATATTAACTGGTTAATAATTTGATCTTTATCAAATGTTTTATCAATTATGCGATATGTTTTGATTGAAGAATACGCTATTCTTTCCAGATAAGCAGAAAATCACATATTGGTTATAAAATACAATTTAATCATACTTTTACGTATATAAATGAATGCAATAACCAGAATAAACCGGTTCCTCTTCAGATATATTTGTGCGGTAATCCTGGTCATCGGATCAACGTTGATCGTGAATGCAGACCAGGAAAAAAGGATCGCGGTCATTCTTCATGTTAACGACGCAATTGGTCCGGCCATCAATGATTATATACACCGGGGTTTGCAAAGTACCGTCGAAAGAAATGCAGCTGTTGTCATCCTGCAACTGGATACGCCCGGTGGACTGGATACGTCTATGCGTGACATTATCCGTGACATCATAGCTTCGCCGGTACCTGTCATATTGTATGTTTCTCCTTCAGGTGCGCGGGCGGCGAGTGCGGGTACTTATATGATGTATGCCGCCCATATAGCTGCCATGGCGCCGGGCACAAATCTGGGTGCCGCGACACCAGTACAAATTGGTGGTTTCCCCGATATCGGTCCGTCCGCACCTGAAAAGGAAAAAGAGCGCGACCGGAAAAAGGATGAAGCTGGAGTAGATGAAGATAGTGAAGAAACTGAAGTCAAAGAGGAACCGCCACCAGTAACGGGTGATGCCATGACTAAAAAAATGGTCAACGATGCCATTGCCTATATTCGCAGTCTTGCCGAAATGCGCGGACGCAATGCGGACTGGGCGGAAAAAGCGGTACGTGAGGGTGCCAGTCTTTCTTCAGAAAAAGCCCTGCAGCAGGGAGTGATTGATATTATTGCCAAAGATATCGATGAATTGCTCGTAAAAGCGGATGGTTGGCGGGTCAATGTTGTTGGTCAGGATATCACCCTGGATACGAAGGATCTGGAACTGGTATATATAGAACCGGACTGGCGTAATGAATTCCTATCAGTAATAACCAATCCCAATATAGCTTATATCCTGATGTTACTGGGCATCTATGGTTTGTTTTTTGAGTTGTACAATCCGGGGTTTGTCTTGCCGGGTGTGGTTGGCGCAATCTGTCTGTTAATGGCGCTTTATGCCATGCAGGTATTACCGGTCAATTATGCAGGTTTGGGCCTGATTATCCTTGGCATTGCATTTATGGTGGCGGAGGTATTTGCGCCCAGTTTTGGCGCGTTGGGCATCGGTGGGGTCATTTCCTTTGTGATTGGTTCAATCATCCTGTTTGATACTGATGGCAGTAATATTCAGGTAGCGATTCCGGTCATCGTTACGGTCACTGTTATCAGTTCGGCATTTTTTCTTGTTGCCCTGAGGTTGGTTATTGCAGCCCAAAGAAAACCGGTCGTCAGTGGCAAGGAAGAAATGCTGGGTAGTATTGGCGAAGTGTTGGAAGATTTTGAACATGACGGGCGTATTCATGTACATGGTGAAATATGGCAGGCGCAATCCTGGTCGCCATTGAAACGTGGTGATAAGGTCAAGGTGACTGCAATCGATGGATTGATATTACATGTTAAACCCTTAACGGAGGAAAATTGAAATGAATATGACAACAATTGTTTTTCTAATCGTTGCTATCCTGATAGTAGTTCCGATGATCTTCAAGGTCATGCGCGAATATCAACGTGCTGTGGTGTTCACCTTTGGGCGTTTCACCTCAGTCAAAGGTCCGGGACTGATTATCATCATTCCATTGGTACAGCAGATTGAACGTGTGGACTTGCGCACCATCGTCATGGATGTCCCGAGTCAGGATGTGATCTCACGGGACAATGTCTCGGTTAAGGTCAATGCAGTGGTCTATTATCGAGTCATGGATCCGGAACGGGCCATTATTCAGGTGGAACATTTTAATGATGCCACCAGCCAATTGGCCCAGACTACACTGCGATCTGTTTTGGGGCAGCATGAACTGGATGAAATGCTGGCTGAACGGGAGAAGCTTAACAGGGACATCCAGGAAATACTGGACAAACAGACTGATGCCTGGGGTATCAAGGTTGCCAATGTTGAAATCAAACATGTGGATATCGATGAGAGTATGATACGTGCTATAGCAAGGCAAGCCGAAGCAGAACGTGAACGGCGCGCCAAGGTGATTCATGCCGAAGGTGAATTGCAGGCCTCGGAAAAACTGTTGCAGGCTGCAGATGTATTAGCCCGGAATTCTCAAGCCATGCAGTTGCGTTATTTGCAAACCCTGACTGAAATTGCAGGAGAAAAAAATTCAACCATAATCTTTCCTGTTCCCATGGATTTGATCAAGCACTTGCTGAACAAGTTTCCCGGCGAATGAACATAATCATGATTATGTTTCCAATCAAAGGTAAAAAGAGGTTCTAATGGATACTATAGTAGGACATCTGTGCAGGCCGGTCGTATCAGTCGATATGGGTGCAACTGTGCAGGACGTGCTGGAAAATACTGACTGGAACAAGGTATCGAGTGTTGTGGTGCTTGACCAGGACAAGAACGTTGTAGGCATAATATCTGAAAAAGACATGGTTTATGCCGAGTCTCTGGGCATCAAGAAAAAGGATTTGAAAGCATGGCAAATCTGTTCAAAAAATATTGTCAAGATCAGTCCTGAAGACAGTACTGCCGGAGCAGCACGGTTAATGGTGGACCATAAGGTTCATCATGTTCTGGTAATGACGGGCGATTATGTTGAAGGTGTTGTTTCTACAATGGATGTGCTCAAGCAATTTCTTGACTCAAAAAATTCCGGGTAAGCGCAGATAAATATCTTTAACCATCATGTTCGTGAGGCACGCAAAGATTATTAATCAATCAGAGTATTCCTGATAATATTTGTCACCCATCATTTATCCAGAATATTCCTCTTATGTAATATTGGCATCAAGTCAAAATAGGGCCTGATAACTTCTGATCCAGAGTCCTTGAATTCCTCAAAAGGCCCATCGAATAAAATATTACCCTCGTGCAGCATGATGATCCGCGGCTGTAAACGGTTTAGCAGATCCTTGTCATGTGTAATAATAATTGATGTGCGTTTGTCTATCTCGAAATGTGTATCAAAAATCAGGTTATGTATCTGCGCCGAACTGGTTGGATCGAGGCCGGTAGTGGGTTCATCATAAAAAACCACAATAGGGCCCATTGAAAGGGCACGTGCAATCGCGAGGCGTTTTGCCATACCGCCAGAGAGTTTCTCATGTGGACGATTTAAAAACTGTTTATCATCCGGAAGGGCAACGGCTTTTAAATATTTTTGGGCTATCGGCAAGATTGCATCATCATGCAGACCCTTCACTTCCTTCAGCCATAATGCAATATTTTCGTATACTGTGCCGGAAAACAGGGCATTCCTCTGGAATACAACACCCCAGTGCTGGTGAATACTGTCCAGTTCAAATCCATGTATATCTGCCAAATCTCTGAACGGTTCTGCCGGATTGTTGTGATCAATGACACGAACATTTCCCCGATCGGGAACAATCTGGCCAAGGATATGATTCATTAGAACTGTTTTACCGCAACCGGAACCACCGACAATGGCGATAACGTCACCCTGATAAAGATCGAGATTAATGCCTTTGAGTATCTGCTTGTCATCAAATGCCTTGTGCAGATTTTCAATCTGTATTTCGATTATCGGCAATATATATACCCCATCAAATAACTAATCTACCGGTACTGTTACCTTGGTACTGGATAATCTGTGAGCTGGTATTGTTTGCCACCACCGGCTGAAAAATATCAGGGTGGAATACCTTTAAGTGGTCTGGCGTATCTTGTCAGTTTGCACTCTTTTCTGTCGAATAAACATAGTAGATACCAGACCAATTATATCAGGATAAATTATATGTAATATGATTACCCTGAGATAAACCATTACAAAGACCGTTAAAGTGCCTGTATCTAGGGGTTCTACGAGATCAACGAAATTCATAATCAAACGATTTAATATAAAAAAAGCAAGACACGATATTAATATTACAGGATATAATAATAATTCTTTCATGAATAATATAACCATTTCCCGTTACGATCTCATCACCTGGTTTCTGTTTTCAGGTGCGCTTCTGCTTGTTCTTTATCTCGGTTTGTTACCAGCGCTATTAGCCGGGTTGCTGGTATATGTACTGGTTAATTTATTGGTGTCAACACTACGGGCACCCGTTTTTGGACGTGAGGGATCTTCACTGTTGGCGGTTGCTCTGATCGCGACAGTCGTTATTGCACTTATTACTGTCGCAGGTTTCGGCCTGGCTTCCTTCCTGCGCGGGAGCGGCGAGAATATCCCGGGTCTGATTCAACGCATGGCAGAGATTATCGAAGGTTCTCGTAATCTTTTGCCGCCTTTGTTGCTGGAGTATTTGCCCGAAGATGCAGATGCTTTACGTAAAGCACTGGTCGAATGGTTGCGTAATAACACAGACACCTTTCAGGTAGCAGGCGCCGAACTGGGACGTGCACTGGCACATATATTAATCGGGATGGTGATTGGCGCTCTACTATCTCTTGAAAGCGCTGTTGCCGGGCGCGAAAGTGGGCCATTGTCAGTGGCTTTTACGCAACGTTCAGAGCGGCTGGTCGTCGCATTTCACCGGGTAGTATTCGCCCAGGTATGGATCTCCACAATTAACACCACGTTTACTGCGATTTATCTGGTGTTGGTATTGCCCGCTTTTGGTATTGAATTACCGTTTACCAAAACACTGATCATGATCACATTTGTAGCGGGACTTCTACCCATACTTGGCAATCTGATCTCCAATACAGTCATATTTATCGTAAGCCTGAGTCAGTCTCTGTACGTTGCGCTGGCGTCGCTTGTCTATTTGATCATCATACACAAACTTGAATATTTTCTGAATGCTCGCATCATCGGCATCCATATTCATGCACGCGCATGGGAAATGCTGATTGCCATGCTTGTGATGGAGGCGGCCTTTGGGATACCCGGACTCATTGCGGCGCCTATCTACTATGCCTATATGAAGGAAGAACTACGCATAAAGCGCCTCGTCTGATAATTTGCAGTGAATGAAATCTGCTCTTTACTAAATTACTACCCACCGTTTACCATTCACTCGCTAACTATTCAAACAAACCCTTGAATGTGTCCTTGATGGCACTGCCGGCATCTTTAACCGTATCTGTTGCTTTTTCAGTGACAGATTTTGGTTTTTCTTCTTCTGTTTTGGTTGTGGTGGTTGCAGTTGCTTTTGGTTTAATACCCAGTGCCGTAGCACAGGGATCTGAATCTGCAGTTGAACGGTCAAATAATCCCTGCGCGAGAATAGATAATCCACCAGTTGCGACAGCAGCACCCACCGATGCAGCTGTTTTCAATGCGGCCTCGGTGCTGGGTACGGCCTTGGGTTCCGCCAGGGTCCCGCCAATTTTAACGAGTTCAGCCAGTTGACCGGCACTGATGCCGACACCTTCCCGTGCCTGGGGATCGATGGCTATGTCCAGTTCCTCGGTCTTGAGATTGATTATCCCTGAACCAATGATATTCATCTTTTTGGTATCGAAGGCTATGCCTTTGTCTGCTGTTGCTATACCGTCCTTGATTGTCAAATTGACAACGCCGCATCTGATCTCGGTATCTTCACTGCCACCAGCGCCGGGATTCATCGCATTAAAAGCTGAAGTTAATACATCCGTTGTCGCCTTTGTTGTCGATGAACTTTTCAAGGTACCCGCACCCATCTGTACCAGCATTTTGCCATTCAGTCCTGCCATGATGGCTGCAATACTGTTACCACTGCCGCTGACATCGATTGTCGCGTCAGTTTTACCACCGGTAATCTTGTCCTTGTAATCCGGAAGAGAGGAGGGCTGGAAATTTTTAATATCAATTTTGGTGCTCAAACGGGCTGTTTTGGAATTGCTGGTATCCAGGTCCATTTGCATAGCAAAGTTTCCACCACCCATGTCGGTGTTGAGCGGCTTCAGTACCAGTTTGCCGTTGGATAATGTCATCACCAGTTTGACATTGTCCAGATCAAGGTCCCTGGTTTTAATTTTTTTGGCAATTATATCCAGGTTTGCATCCATGGACTTCAGGCTGTCCAGGGGCAGGGGTTCAGATGAGAACACCTTGGTTTTTTTAACTTTCTGTTCTTCCTTTTTGGCACTCTCGAAAGGAGTGAGGTCCAGCAGGTCGGATTTTAATGTGGCGGTCACAGCCGGCCGATCACCCTTGATATTGATGATCATGTTACCCGTCATGTCTGTTTTGTCCGCCTTGAATTTCATATCCTGCAGGTGATAGGAACCTTTGCGGTCAGACACGTTGGCTATCAGGGAAACCGGGCCCAGTGCCGGCAATTCATTGCCAATGAATCCATTCAGATCAGCCAGCGAGGTGGATTGAAAATTAATGTTCAGATCAGAGCCGTCTGTTTTTTTCAGATCGGTCAATTTACCATCAATGGTCAGTTTCGATTTGGGTAACTCGGCATTTACACCCCTGAAAAGATAAATCCCGTCCTTTTCACTGATGTGTCCATTGATTTGTAAAGGACCGGCATCAGGCAATTCTTGACCGGCAAGGCTATTAAACTTGGCAAGATTTTCTGCATTCAACTTGATCTCCAGGTCAAACCCCTGCATTGGATTCTGGCCTGAGAGTTTGCCATTCAGTAAAACCAGGTCTTTCCCCAGATTGGCATTGACGGTATCAAGATGATAAAAACCGTCTTTCTCACTGATATGACCCTTTAAATGCAGCGGGCCCACATCAGGAAATTCCCTGCCAGTCAGATCCTTTATTTTATTGAAATTAGCCAATGAGTCCGTTTCAAGCTTGATGTTCAGATCAAAACCTTCCAGTGGTTTATTCAGAGAAACCAGTCCATCAACATTGAATTGTGATCCAAGTGCCTGCGCATTGACAGCATCCAGTTTGTATATTCCTTTCGCTTCAGAAATATGGCCGGTCAATTCCAGCGCACCGATGTCCGGCAGTTCTTTTTCAATGATTTTCGCAAAAGGAGTAAGCGAACTGGCCTTGATTTCCAGGGTAAGGTCTGCACCCTGAAAAGTCCTGGGTTCTGCAACCGCGCCTTCGATTTTAATAACGGCATCACCAACCCGGGTTGTGAAATCCAGTGGAAATTGTTTATTTTCTGTCAGGCTGGCCAAGGAACCAACAGAACCATCGATTAAAATCGGTATTTCGTTGTAAACCGCATTAAGGACGATATCGAGGGATTGGCTGAAGGTGCTGCCTTCAATCACAAAATTATCTATTTTGACTTTTGTCAGGTTCCCGGTTTTGCCGTCCTTGTAAGTCAAACTGGAATTTTTAATATTGACCTCGTTGATATTAATACTGGCAAAACCAGCTTCCTGAGGAACTTCTGTTTTTTCTGGCCCAGTTTTTTTACCGGCGGTATCAAATACCCAGTTACCCACACCTTCCTTGTTTGTCTCCAGCAGGATGTCTGCTGTATCCAGAGCCAACTGGCTGATCTTGATATTACCGGACAGCAAAGGGATTAAACCGATTTCTATCTCAAAGGATTTGACCCTGGCCATGTCCGGCGCAGAACCCCACTCGGCGTTACCCAGTTTCACACCTTCGACCCTGATTGTGGGTATCAGTGATACGCCGAGCTGGAGTTCACCTGCGACATCAAATTCACGCCCGGTTTGTTGTTCAACCAGCTTGATTATCTCTCCCTTGTATTTATTGACATCAAAAGTACCGATTACAATAGCGAGGGCTATGAACAGGAAAACGACAACGACAGCAATAATTTTCAGGATCTTGCCCATGGTTTAAATCATTAATGGTTTATTGACATATTATAGTGAAAATCAAAAAATAATTGTTCGGTGACAGCCTTGTTTCCCTGCAGAAATACCCTATTTCCCGGTATTTCAAGGTAAAATCATTGTTTAAACGCCTGTTACGCATTATAAACAGCGGTATTGATACTAAAATATATTATTCATAGAGATACGGATAAATTGACACTCGCGGAGGCGAGGAAATGCCCGCGAGGATCAATAACAGCATGAAACCGGGATTAATATCACAAAGTCCACCACACAGTTCAACTGGTAACAGCATCAGCAATCGGGTCAAGGCGTGGTGGCCGCTGATCGGCGGGCCGTTGTTGGTGCTGGGTATCGTTGTCCTTGTTGAGACCTTCTCTTTTTCCGGCTATAGAATTCCCAATCCTCCGTCCTTGTTATTGCTCGCAGTCGTGTACTCCGCTTTTATTGGAGGATATTGGCCGGGTTTCATCAGCACTGGCCTGGCCTGGCTTTA
>MGYU01000045.1 GCA_001801885.1 Gammaproteobacteria bacterium RIFCSPLOWO2_12_47_11 | reverse complement strand
TTGACCCTGTTGCTGGGTACCCCCGTACTCAGCCTGGTGGGCGCGGTGCTGGGTGCCTTGACCGTCGGCCTGCGCGGGAGTGGTATTTTGCTTACGTTACTGATATTGCCCCTGTACATACCGGTGCTTATCTTTTCCGTGGCAACCGTGGATAATGCAGCGAAAGGATTGGCGATTACCGGCGAGCTTTATTTTCTGGGGGCCATGCTGGTTCTGTCTGTTACGCTGGCGCCGTTTGCTACAGCCTCTTCACTGCGTGTAAGGTTTGGTTAAATCAATGTTCGAATATTTTTATAAATACGGCTCACCCAGACATTTTTATGATTTGTCAAAAATGTTCGTCCCGTGGCTGGGAGGAATTTGTCTGATCCTGCTGATTGCCGGATTGACCGGCGGACTGTTTTTTGCCCCTCCGGATTATCAACAGGGAGAAAGTTTTCGCATTATTTATGTCCATGTGCCGAGCGCCTGGATGTCATTGTTTATTTACGTCGTTATGGCAAGCGCCGGCGCCATCAGCCTTGTCTGGAAGGTAAAAGTGGCAGATGCACTGGCCAGGGCCAGTGCGCCGCTGGGTGCGTCGTTTACATTCCTGGCACTTGCAACCGGGTCGCTCTGGGGCAAACCCATGTGGGGGACGTGGTGGGTATGGGATGCCCGCCTGACTTCTGAACTTATCCTGTTATTTCTTTATCTAGGCTATATGGCCCTGCAAACCGCTATCGATGATCGACGTACTGCCGCACGGGCAGGCGCGATCCTGTCACTGGTGGGTGTAGTTAACATACCTATCATTCATTACTCGGTAGAGTGGTGGCATACCCTGCATCAGGGACCGACAATAACCAAGCTGGATGCGCCTTCAATTCACCCCAGCATGCTTGTTCCGTTGTTGATTATGGCTTTTGCCTTCATGTTTTATTATGCGGCTGTGGTGTTATTACGGGCACGTTATGAAATTCTGGAGAATGAACGTAACAGTGCCTGGGTGTATGAACTTACCGAACAGAGGAAAGGATAAATATGTCGTCATTACAATCATTCCTGCACATGGGTGGATATGCCATTTACGTCTGGCCGGCATATGTTCTCACCTTTATTGTACTGATTCTCAATGTAATTTTACCGCTTAAACGTGAAGGCCAGTTTTTCCGTGCTCTCGTTGAACGCAAAAAACGCCTGGAGAAGGCACAATGAACCCGCGTCGCCGCAAACTTCTGTTAAGCGTAATTTTCATCGTCGCTGGCATGGGCATCGCCACTGCGCTGGCACTGAAGGCCTTTCAGGCAAACCTGCTCTATTTTTACAGTCCGATGCAGGTTGCCGCCGGCGAGGCGCCAACGGCAAGACCTTTTCGGATCGGGGGACTGGTGGTCGAAGGTAGCGTGTCGCGTAACCCGGAAAGTCTCGCTGTAAAGTTCACTCTCACTGACACATTGGAGGAAATTAATGTGACCTACGACGGTATCCTGCCGGACCTGTTCAGGGAAGGCCAGGGCATAGTTGCCAATGGCCAGTTGCTACCTGACGGGACTTTTGATGCATTTGAGGTCCTGGCCAAACACGACGAGAACTACATGCCGCCGGAAGTTGCAGATGCCTTGGCCAAGGCCGGGGTAAAATTACCCGACAGCTCCCACTATACACCGCCATAATCACAAAACCCGGTCGCTTCGCCCTTGTTCTGGCAATAAGGTGAAAATCCTGTGATTCTGTAACTTATCCATGCCCTGGCGGTCTATGCTTAAATCATGAACACTTCGCCACAGGAACTGCTGATTACCCATACTTATAAGGAGATCGATGCGATCATCGCGGCGTCCAATCGCATCATCCTTGGCAAGGAACATGCAATCCGTCTGGCACTGGCCTGTCTCTTTGCCCGCGGTCATCTGCTGATAGAAGATCTGCCCGGTGTCGGCAAAACGACATTGTCCCATGTGCTGGCCAGCTCCCTGGGGTTGGGTTTTCAACGTATTCAATTTACCAGTGACTTGCTGCCTGCGGACATTCTGGGTGTGTCCATCTATAGCCGCGAAACCGGCGCCTTCAGTTTTCATCCGGGCCCAATTTTTGCCCAGGTGATCCTGGCTGATGAAATCAACCGTGCCACACCGAGGACCCAGAGTGCACTGCTGGAAGCCATGGAAGAACAACAGGTGACGATCGAAGGCGAAACCCGCCTATTGCCTGAACCGTTTTTTGTGATTGCCACACAGAACCCGTCACATCAGGTAGGCACATTTCCATTACCAGAATCACAACTGGATCGTTTCATGATGCGCATTGAACTGGGTTATCCGGACAGTGGTGCGGAACGTGAATTATTGATGGGCAGCGACCGGCGTGAATTACTGAAACATATCAGGCCGGTAATCAAACCGGAACGCCTGATCGAGATACAGCACCTGGCCGGCAAGATTCATGCGTCATCTGCCCTACTTGATTATCTGCAGGACCTGCTGGAATACAGCCGCAAGAGTAATGAATTCCAGAATGGCCTTTCACCGCGCGCGGGGTTGGCCATATTACACGCGGCAAAATCCTGGGCGTTGATGGAAGGCCACGCCGAGGTGCTGCCGGAAGATATCCAGTCGATACTGCCCGGAGTAATTGGTCACCGTCTGCATAGTTTGGAGAACCTCAATACTTCTTCTAAAGGTCTGGCTAATCATTTAATCAAGCAGGTGCCCATACCTTAGCAAAACTACTACACTCGGCATGACTACGTTGCTCAGGACCTCAAAATCCTCATGTACTATCTTGTACATTCCGGTTTTTACTCCGGACTTCCTGTCCTCCGCCCTGCGGGCCAGCTTCGCTGTTCAAAACCGCTCCCGGCGATTTTGTCACCCCTTCGCGTCTCGTCCTGCCTTCGCTCGTTACGTTTTACATAAACCTTTTAACAGTTACTGGTAATGACGGAAAGCATCGTCCTCGAGCGTTTATCTCCGGCACGGGGCGATCATGCCAGTGTTTCCAGTCTGATACGGCAGCGGGTCTATATCCTGCCCACCCGTCCGGGTTTTTTACTTTGTGTGGCAATGTTCACCATGTTGCTCGGTGCGGTCAATTACAACAACAGTATGGCCTATATCCTGACCTTTCTGCTGGTCAGCGTGTTCATGGTTTGCATGCTGCACACCTATCGCAATCTTGCCGGTTTGGTTATCAGCGGGGCCAAAGTAAAACCGGTATTCGCCGGAGAGATGGCCGGGTTCCCTGTCATCATCGATAACCGAGATGGCACGCCCTGCCCCGCCTTGAAGCTTGTCTGTCACCCGTCGCGCAAAGCCAAACGTGCAGCTCAACAATCCTATCAACCCGTGATGGTCAACCTGCAAGCCAGCCAGTGGCAGCAGGTGGAGATCCCGGCGCCAACAATCAACCGCGGACTGCTGCCGCTGGAGCGGGTGATTATTTCAAGCTGTTTTCCACTGGGCCTGTTCCGTGCCTGGTCATATATCCATCTTGAAGAACAATGTGTGGTCTATCCGAAACCGGCAGGTATTGATCAATTTCCCGCGCCTGTTGCAGCACAAGAGCAGGGACAGGAAGGAGTGAAATCCGGTGCGAATGATTTCGCCGGATTTCGTCAATACCACCCCGGTGACTCGATCCGTAATATCGCCTGGAAAGCGCTGGCGCGGGAGCAACCCTTACTGGTCAAACGCTTCAGTGGTGATGGCAGCCACACGCTGATGCTGGCGTGGGAAGATGTGGGCCATCTGCCGGATATCGAATTGCGCCTGTCGCAACTGTGCCGCTGGATATTGCTGGCTGAAAATCAAGGCTGGATTTATGGTCTTGAAATTCCGGGTTTTCAGATTGATCCTGCACAGGGCACACTGCACAAAAACCGCTGCCTGGAAGCGCTGGCACGTTACGGTATCCATCATGCAGACTGAATCTGCCAGGTCTGTCGATACATTATCTTTATGCTGGCTGACAGCGGGTATAACTCTCGCCATCCTGCCGCATGGCTTGCGCATGCCGGTGTGGCTATTGCCCCTCACACTTGCCCTGGTCCTGTGGCGGCTCGGCGGGGGACTGAAAAACTGGCCGCTGCCCGATGGAAAATATTGGTCCCTGCGTATTCTGCAATTATTAATCATGATTGGCGGTGGCATGGGTGTTTATATTTCCTTCCACACACTGGTTGGACGTGAAGCCGGATCGGCATTACTGGTGTTACTCGCAGGTTTCAAGATCCTGGAGACCAGGCATGAACGGGATTTCTATATTGCGGCATTCCTCGGATTTTTTGTCATCGTTACCAATTTCTTCGTCAGCGAATCCATTACGACAGCAATATACATGCTGTTAACACTGCTGGTCATGTTCACGGCATTGATCACGTTTAATGATCACAATCAATCTCTGAACTCCCTTACCAGAATAAAGACCGCAGGCGTCCTGTTGTTGCAGGCCATGCCGGTGATGCTGGTTTTGTTTTTACTCTTCCCGCGCATTAATGGGCCCCTGTGGGGCATGCCGCAGGATGCCCATGCCGGATTGATGGGGATCGATGATGTGATGGAACCCGGCAGCATCAGCCGTCTCATTCACTCTAATGAGGTTGCCTTCCGGGTGGAATTTGATGGGACACCGCCGGAAAATCCGAAACTCTACTGGCGTGGCCCGGTGTTATGGTACAACGATGGGCGCAAATGGAGCCGCGAACGTGTTATAGGGATTGAACCAGCGCCACTTGAAACCGCAGGCACACCTGTTAATTATACGATTACCCTGGAGCCGACCAGCCAGCGCTGGCTGTTTATGTTGGAGATGGCAGATAAGGCGCCTGCAGACAGCTACTTCGTAAACGATTACCAGTTGCTCGCCCAGGAACCTGTCAACAAACGTATCCGGTATGAACTCTCATCCTATCCGGAGTATGCATTGGGCAAAAGCAATGCTTACGAGATACAACGCGCCTTGCAATTGCCCGATAATTTTCACATCAGAACAATTGCTCTTGCACAATCCTGGGCCAATGAAGAAACTGATGCAGCAAGTATCGTCAACCGCGCCTTGCGGATGTTTAATGAACAAAACTTTTACTACTCACTCACGCCGCCATTGTTGACTGGCGACAATGTGGATGATTTTCTTTTCGACACACGGCAGGGTTTTTGCGAACACTATGCCGGTGCTTTTGTGGTGCTGATGCGGGCAGCAGGTATACCGGCACGAGTCATTGCCGGTTATCAGGGAATCAGTTTTAATCCGGTCGGAAATTATTATATTGTTTACCAGCGTGATGCACACGCATGGGCTGAAGTCTGGCTGGACGGGCGGGGCTGGGTCAGGATTGATCCGACATCGGCAGTTGCGCCTGAACGTGTACAACAAGGTATTGCAGGTGCGCTGCCGGAGGCAATCATTGATGTTCCGGCGGTGTTTGGACAGATCCAGCTGTCACGCAATATGTGGCAGAATTTACGCAATACCTGGGATGCCGTTAACAACCAATGGAACCAGTGGGTGATCAGTTACGGACCGGACCGGCAGGCCTTGTTACTGAAAAAATTCGGCATGAAAGAAATCAATCTGCAACTGCTCGCGGTTATCCTTGTCATCATCGCCGCAATCGTGTTTGCCGTTATTACCGTATGGTTATTACGGCAATACCCGCCTGCGCGTGATCCGGCACGCCAACTCTACGATTATTTCTGCCGTAAACTGGCCCGTATTGGTATCCGCCGCATGCCGCATGAAGGGCCGCTGGATTTTGCTGCGCGGGTAGCACGGAAACAAGGACTTCTGGCTGATATCGTTAATGAGATTACGAGTCTCTATGTCTCGGTGCGGTACGGTTCACAGGTTACAAAACTTGCCGCGCTGAAAAAGAAGATTAATGCATTTCAACCTGAGAAAATCCTGAGAATAAAAACCGCCCGATCCTGATTTATTTTTCAGGGCCTTATGCAGACTCTGCAAAGTCAACCTGGTGTAATCTTGCATAAACGCCTTCTCGCCTGATTAATTCCGCGTGTGTGCCCGTCTGCACAATCTTGCCCTGTTCTATCACAATTATTCGATCAGCATTTTCAATGGTGGACAAACGGTGCGCAATAATAATGCAGGTCCGGCCCTTTCTTAAAGTTTCCAGGGCGGCCTGTATGTGCCGTTCCGACTCTGTGTCCAGTGATGATGTGGCTTCGTCCAGGATAAGTATGGGTGCATTTTTTAATAGTGCCCGTGCAATAGCGATCCTTTGCCGTTGCCCGCCGGACAAACGCAAACCTCTCTCGCCTATAATCGTGTCGAAGCCTTCAGGCAATTCCCGGATAAATTCCATGGCATGGGCTGAACTTGCGGCATCCTCAATTTCATTATCACTGCAATTACGCATGGCGCCATAGGCAATATTGTTACGCAATGTATCATTGAACAACACCACATCCTGGCTCACCAGTGCAATATTGGCGCGCAAGGATTCAAGTGTGTATTCCCTGATCTCAATCCCGTCAATAAGGATTTTGCCTTGCGCATCAAGATAGAAACCAGGCAGGAGATTTGCAATGGTCGTCTTGCCACTGCCGGAAGGACCTACCAGTGCAACCGTTTCTCCGGGTTTAATTACTAACGAGATATGACTTAACGCCTCCGGATCTTCGGGGTTATAGCGGAAGGAAATATCCTGTAATTCAATTGCACCTTTTGCACGTTCAATCTGCCGGGCGCCCTGGTCGATCTCTGCCGGTTGATCCAACAACCCGAAAATACTCTCGCATGCAGCCAGTCCCTTCTGGATAAATTCATTGATCCCGACCAGTCGTTTTAATGGTGTCATTAACATAGTCATTGCTGCAAAAAATGAAATAAATTCACCAACAGTAAGCACACCTGTAGATGCCTGTAAACTCGCAATGTAGACGATAGCAGACAGGGCAATTGCTGCAATCAACTGGATAGCGGGACCACTGGTTACGGCGGCAATGGCATATTTCATGAAAAAACGCCGACTGTTATCACTGGCACGCCAGAAACGCTCTGCCTCCTGTGTATGCCCACCATAGAGCTTGATGAGTTTATAGTTGTGGATACTTTCACCCAGTACATTATTAATATCCCCCATGGATTCCTGCATCTTACGGCCCATCCTGCGTAAGCGTTTCCTGATCACTACAACGATCAGCATGATAAAAGGCGCACAGATCATTGAGATAAGACTGAGTTTCCAGTTGATGTATAACATCCAGGCCAGTAATCCGATGATTGCCAACGTGTCCCGTATGGCGACAGTAATGGCATTGGTAGCTGCGTGCTGGATCTGTGTAACATCAAAGGTAAATTTCGAGATTAACGTGCCGGTTGCATGATGATCATAAAATGTACATGGGAGTGTTAGCAGACGCTGAAACATTTCTACGCGCAAGTCCATGATGACCTTGCTCGCTACCCAGTGCAGTGCTGCACCGCTGGCAAAAGTTGCCACACCACGAACCGTAAACAGTACGACAAACAGAATCGGTACGAGGATCATGGCTTGTGGATCATTTTCAATAAAGGCGCCATCCAGCATGGGTTTAACCAAAGCAGCTACTGCTGGATCTGTTGCAGCCAGAATTACCATTGATATTATCGATATGAGAAACATCCGCCAGTAGGGATGCACATATCTTAATAATCTCAGGTAAAGATCTATGTCTGATGCCAGTTTACCCATCTAAATCTTCTATATCTGAATATATATTAACCAGTTGTGCTGTTATTAACACTGCATTATATGCAATACGCCATCTGTATATCTTCATGTTGCTGCTACAATAACGTTAAAATCCGGGCTGATAGATTATAACCATGTCTATAAAACATCCAATTGTAGCAGTTACAGGCTCCTCTGGCGCTGGCACGACCAACATCAAGACGGCCTTTGAGCATATCTTTCGCCAGGAAGGAATCAAACCGGCAATTATTGAGGGTGACTGTTTTCACCGCTATAACCGGAAACAAATGGACGAGGTAACCGCAGAAGCCGCGAAAGAAGGCCGCAATGTCACCCATTTTGGCCCTGAAGGTAACCTGTTTGAAGAGCTGGAGACGTTGTTCAGGAAATACGCAGAGATTGGTACGGGCAAGCGCCGCTACTATATTCATAACGAAGAAGAAGCTGCCCGTCATGGTGCGGCACCTGGCGAACTGACCCCATGGGAGACATTGCCAGAAAATACGGATTTGCTGTTTTACGAGGGGCTGCATGGTGGTGTGGTCACGGACAAGATCGATGTTGCCCGGCATGTTGATCTGTTAATAGGTGTTGCACCTATTATCAACCTTGAATGGATACAAAAGATATACCGCGACAAGGCAGTCAGGGGTTATACCGTTGAAGACGCAACCAATATGATCCTGAGCCGTATGCATGACTATACACACTACATCACGCCGCAATTTTCCCGCACGGACATTAACTTTCAACGTGTGCCCACAGTGGATATTGCCAATCCATTTGCCGCAACCAAAATACCGGGCAACGAGCAGAGTTTTTCCGTTATTCATTTCAGGAATCTTGACAAGATACAGGTGGATTTTGGCTATCTGCTGGAAATGCTTGAGAACTCCTTCATGTCTGCTCCGGATACTATCGTTGTACCTTCCATCAAAAAGGTCGCCGCAATTCAGCTCATATTCACCCCCGTGATCGATCAGTTGATAAAAAACAGAAAGACAGGCAGGTGAGTGATTACAGGTAAACCGCTATAATAGCAGGCACACCCGGCCAAACCGGGACTACAGCAGGAAAATTCATGCGCACAATACTGGTTCTGAATCCCAAGGGCGGTTGTGGGAAAAGTACTCTGGCAACGAATATCGCCGGATATTTTGCCATGCAGGGCAAACGTGTCGCCCTGGCTGATTGTGATCCGCAAGGTTCCAGCCGCGATTGGCTGAAGATCAGACCGGATCACCTGGCCAGAATCGAATCTGCGAAGGTCAAGGACGGGAAACTGGAAATCGAAAACACTACCGAGATCCTGGTACTGGATTCACCGGCGAGCTTGCACAATCAAAAGCTGGTCAGTATCACCCGCGCTGCCCAGACTGCGATTATCCCGGTATTGCCGTCTCCGATAGACATGCGTGCTGCTGAACGGTTTCTGGCTGAACTGGTAGGATTGCGCAACAAGATCAGCCGCAAGGTCAGGATCACGACCGTTGCCAACCGGGTGCGCGAAGATACAATCGTGGCGGCAAAACTCGAGCATTATCTGGAAAAACTCAAACTGCCGAATGGGGACAAGATCCCGTTCATGACCATGTTGCGTGCCAGCCAGAATTATCTCCATGCTGCGGAAACAGGTATGACCATATTTGAACTTGCGCCATCCAGAACCTATTACGACCGGGAGCAGTGGGCACCCTTATTAAGCTGGCTAAACAGCAGTCGCAGTATTCCTTAATATTAAACTTGTGTTTATAACATTGTTATTCGCACAAAGCGCTCTGATATTCTGATGTCTTTCAAAATAACCCTCCAATCCAGCGGCCAGACATTCAATGCAACAGAGAATGAAACTATCCTGGAGGCTGCATTACGCCAGGGCATGGGCCTGCCCTACGGTTGCAGGAATGGTGCATGTGGTTCATGCAAGGGACAACTTATCAGCGGTAAAATTGAATACAATAATGTGCCGTTGACCGGGCTGACTGAACAGGACAGTAAGTCAGGCATGACCCTGTTCTGCCAGGCCAGACCGGTTTCGGACATCACCATCAAGGTTCGGCAGATAAGTGCTGCAGGTGATCTGCCCCTCAGAAAACTGCCTTGCCGTGTGATCCGGATTGAAAAACTCAACCATGATGTGTTACGGCTTTACCTTAAACTGCCATCGACTGAACGCCTGCAATTTCTTGCAGGCCAGTATATCGACATCCTGATGCAGGATGGCAAACACCGGTCATTTTCTCTGGCCAATGCCCCGCATGATGATGAATTTCTTGAACTGCATATCCGTCATTATGAAGGCGGATTATTTTCTGAATTTGCATTCAACCATTTACGGGAGAAAACACTGTTACGCATAGAAGGCCCGCTGGGCACATTCTTTTTAAATGAAGAAGCGGATAACCCAATCATCATGGTAGCGGGCGGTACCGGATTTGCACCGGTCAAAAGCATGATTGAACATGCCAGACACAAACAACTGCAACGGCAGATCCACCTTTACTGGGGCGCGAGATCCAAAGAGGATTTATATCTGCATGAACTTGCCTGCGAATGGGCAGATGACATCAGTGACTTCAACTATATCCCGGTATTGTCTGACCCGAAAAATACCGATCACTGGGAAGGCTGTACGGGACTGGTCCATGAAGCAGTATTGAACGACTTTGCAGATTTATCCGGTTATGAAGTTTATACCTGCGGCCCGCCACCAATGGTACACGCAGTAAGAAAAACGTTTACAGAACAAGGTCTTGCAGAAGAATTTATCTACTCAGACTCCTTCGAGATTGCCCCCGGAAAATAGTATTACACATTTCCCAATCATTTGTGTGATTGGGAAATGAAGAGGGATCAAAATCGCATTTTTATTTCTCTTGCTCTGATAAGTCCCGGATGGACTTGTTCAGGGTTCAGGATAATTATTACACGACCTGGCGGGCGCCTGCTGCTATTGTGACTTCCTCTTCAGCCTGTTCCAGCAATTTGACTGAATCATGGCGGGCAACAGCCGTCGCCAGCGAGAGTCCCTGCTGATAGTAACTGGCCGCGGCAGAATAGTCGCCCTGTTTTTCCAACAGTACAGCAAGTTCACGATAAGCTTCCGGCATAGGACGTATTTCTATACATTCTTTAAGATAAGACCTGGCCTTGCCCCAGAGAGAGTTACGCATACTGAGTCTGCCGAGGGTCAACAACAATACCGGATCGCGCGCATGGCCCGCCTGCAAGCTTTCAGCAAATACAAGCTGGCGCACCGGATCTTTGCCCTCTACCAGACCATATAAACGAACAATCTCCACATCCCAGCGGATTTTCAATGCCTGCTTTAATAACGGCTCACATTCCTCGGTATCGGCAAATTTCAATTTTTCTGTCGTATATACTTCCAGTAAATGCAGTTCTCTGCGCAGTCTTTTTGGAATAGTTGACCAGACATTCACCAGTTGTCTTTTATTTGCATTACTGCCAGTTTCACGTAAAAGTCCTGCATAGGCCTGGAGTTGTGCCGCAATAATATTTTCTTTTGACAATAATTTTGTGCGCTCCAGTTCCGGCAACAGTTGCAATACATCCTTCCATGCTTCCAGCTCGGTATAGGTTTTTAATAACATTACCTTGACCTGTTTTTGTTTAGGCTGTTGTTCGTGCAAATGTGTCAATGTGGCCAATGCGAGTTCCGT
This sequence comes from Gammaproteobacteria bacterium RIFCSPLOWO2_12_47_11, assembly GCA_001801885.1. Lineage (GTDB taxonomy): Bacteria > Pseudomonadota > Gammaproteobacteria > Eutrophobiales > Eutrophobiaceae > 2-02-FULL-47-50. The sequence continues at coordinate 26,942 of MGYU01000045.1, read as the reverse complement.
CTGTTGCTGACCAATCTGTAATTCAGCCTGGGTCAGACCAAGTGCAATTTTCGCGTCCGGGTTCCCGGCGTGGGCAAGACCCAGATATTGATCACGTTGTGCAATCTTGCCTTGTCTCTGTGCGGCACGCGCAGCACACAAATAATTGATCAACGGGTTGTTCGTGTATCGCACGCCTTTAATTAGTGCTTCTTCTGCCGCCTTCCAGCGTCCTTCTACCAGGGCAAGCAACCCTCTACTAAGATATTCCCCTGACAATTGTTGCCGTCTCTGTTTTTTCCAGCGACGCAACTCTCCAGGCGCATCCCAGATCTGTAAAAACATTCGAATACTGAAATAAATCAGAACAAATATCACGATGATCATAGTCAGAAAAAACGTCACACTGGTTTGAATGGTCCAATCGAGGATCGTAATCAATACAAATCCTGACTCCGCTGCAGTATACGAAGCGATACCGGCGGCTGTTAATAATGCAGCAATAAACAACAACAGCAGTTTCATGGCGGCAGCGCCCCGCTGTCAGGATATTCGTTGTCACCAGCTTCACTCATTTTTATGTATGCACGTAAGGTTTCAAGGGACGAATTGATGTCCGGTAAATCCGGTCTCAGGTCCAGGGTGGACATTTTCCCGAGAGTTTCAATTACATTCTCAACTGCAGCATCACTCTTGTTGAAATAATCAGTCAGCCAGTTCACAAGCAGATTAATCGAAGTACGCAGATTTTCCGTATCCCGGCGCAATACAGAAAACCGGGCGTTTTCAAGCTCCAGGCGCAGATTCTGATATAAAAAATATTCCTGATCGGGCAGCAATAATGCCTGTCTGGTTTCGCCACTGTGCTTGATGATCACCAGTTCTTTTAACTCCCGCCAGACAGTAGAAATAAAGTTGCTCCAGGCAGAACCAGCTTGTTCCTGTTTATTGGATTCATCCTGGCCGTCATGCGCCCCGGTATTTTCCAAAACGACATTTTTGAGCGGAAGACTGCTTGCCCGCTCAATGATATCCGCGAGATAAATTGATAACCCGGTGATATCCACATTATTTACTGTCTTTAATTGGTTGATATCGGCAACAAGCTGTTCACGCACCGGGATCAGATCTGGATTACGCAGATCACGCAGCCGCAACTCTGCCGCCTCCATGGCCACGAGCGCAGTATCAACATCCCTCTCCAGCAATATGCGGTGCGTGGCGATAATTAACAGATACTCGGCCTCGGCAAGCGCCCAGTCTTCATTACTGGCCGGTTGCTGCTGGTACAGACTGTTAATTGAATCTTCCATCACATCCAGTTGCAAACGCAATTGTTCAATCTCGTTAATCTGATTATTGATCCTGGTATTAAACGCCTCGTTCCGTACTGCCATATTATCAACCAATAATTGGATGGCTTTCTCAACACCCTGGATTTCTTTTGCCAGATAAAATCCGCCAGCAATCACGATTACCAAAATCAGCGAAATCGCAACAATTATTTTATGGTTTTTATTTTTCACTGGTTTGTTTGTTTCTTTGTCCTTCACCTGAACAGATGTTGCTTCGATTTCGGATGGATGTTCTGTTTCATTTTCTGTCATGAAAATTTCTCTCCGGTATGTTGCATGATCGCCCTGAATAATCCCGCATCGCTCATTTCATCCGCGATGCTGGGCGCTTGCCTGAACCCGAGCTTCAGTGCAAGATCCGACATGCGTTTTCCAAACACGACAAGATCCGTATCAAGCATGATAACCCGTTGTTCCGAGCTTAGCATATCGAACAGATTTTGCAGACCTTCACCACTGCTGGCAACAATGAAATCCGGTTTTTGATTGAACCAGATGTCATCAAGCACCGCTTTTTCATAACGTACCGGCAGGCGTTCGTATATTTCTGCATAATCGACCCTTGCGCCCCTTGCGCGAAGTTTTTCAGCCAGCAGTTCACGCCCTCCGGTACCACGGAATATTATGATATTCCTGCCTGCTACCTGTGGGGATTGCAATACGGGCAACTGTAGCAGCGCCTCGCTTTCCGCATATGATCCCGCATGACAGACTTCAGCAATTCCTGATTGTTTCAGTAATGACGCTGTTGCCTGCCCCGTAGCAACAAGCTTTAAATGCCCTAGTACATCAATATCATGATGCAATAATGCCAACGTATACTTTACGGCATTCCGGCTGATAAATATCCCGATCTGGTATGCAGACAAATTGGATAACAAACCCTGCAAAACATCATCTTCCTGTACAGGCCTGACCTCGATTACCGGCAACCTGATTGCCTGCCCGCCCTGTGCTTCTATCAATACACAGAGTTTTTCTGCCTGGTCCTGTGGCCGGGTAACCAGAATCTTTTTCTTTTTTAACACATCACCCATTGATCAATTCACGCAGAATGGCATCTGCGCCGTTGTTGAGCAGTTTTTCTGCCAATTGCAGGCCGAGGGTCTCCGCACTTTCTGTTAACCCGCCCAGTTCACCGGCGATGATGGTTTTACCATCGGGACTACCGACCAGTCCGCGGAGCACAAGTTGCTCATTTGTGATCCGGGCATGTGCAGCGATGGGTAATTGACACCCGCCATATAATCTCCGGCTGAAAGCACGTTCGGCGATTAATTGTATTTTTGTCAATTCATCATTCAATGGATTGATGATATTCAATACTGCCGGATCATCTGCGCGTGTTTCGATCCCGATAGCGCCCTGACCGATGGCTGACAGCATCACATCCAGTTCCAGGTATTCGCGGATACGTTCCTCAAATCCTAGCCGTGTGACTCCTGCTGCTGCAAGCACTATGGCATCAAACTGATCTTCATCGAGCTTGCGCAAACGCGTCCCGATATTACCGCGCAAATCCTTTAATTTCAGATCGGGCCGATAAGCACGCAACTGGCATTGCCGCCGCAGGCTGGAAGTGCCGACAGAGGATCCTTCAGGTAACTCTTCCAGTGATTGGTAATGATTGGAGATAAATACATCACGTGGATCCGCACGTTTCATGATTACTGACAAGGCCAGGCCACCCGGCAAATCAACGGTGACATCCTTCATTGAATGTACGGCTATGTCCGCACTCCCGTTCAATAATGAATGCTCTAGTTCCTTGATAAACAGGCCCTTGCCGCCGGCAACAGATAGCGGCGTATCCAGTATCCTGTCACCCTGGGTCGTCATGGCAACTAGTTCCACATTGAGCCCGGGATGCTGTTTCATTAATTCACTACGCACATGCTCCGCCTGCCAGATGGCCAGTGGGCTTTCCCGTGTTGCAATACGGATATTACTTATAGACATGGATGGAATGGTATAGTGTTTACATTATTCACGTGTATCTTACACTTGTAATACACTTTCCTGCATTCAGGAAATTGATCGTTAATAACAGACCGGATATTTGTCCAGACACCAGCCATGAAACTCGGGATCATAATGGACCCCATTCAGGGGATTAACATTAAGAAGGACAGTTCCTTCGCGATGTTGCTGGCTACCCGTTCTCTGGGCTGGGACCTTTATTATATGGAGATGGTTGATCTTTTTCTTGCCGGGAACAGGCCCCATGCAAAAATGCGCCGGCTTGAGGTTGAAGACAATCCACAACAGTGGTTCCGCTTCGAAGAAGAAATCATCAGCGAGCTTCCCCTGCTGGACATTATTCTCATGCGCAAGGATCCGCCGGTGAATATGAACTATGTTTACGTGACACAGATACTACAACTGGCACAAAAGCACGGTGTATGCGTGGTGAATAATCCTGCCGCCTTGCGCGATGTCAATGAAAAATTATTTATCACCTGGTTCCCGGATTGTATTGCCCCGACTCTGGTCACCATGGACGCGCAACAAATTCTGGCATTTCTCGACGAGCATCAGGACATCATTCTGAAACCTCTGGCCGGCATGGGTGGTGCATCTGTATTCCGGATAAAAAAACCGGATGCAAATACCCAGGTCATCATCGAAACATTGACTGATAATGGTGTGAGACTGGCCATGGCACAACGCTATATTCCGGACATAGTGCACGGGGACAAGCGTATATTATTGATAGATGGTGAGCCGGTGCCTTATGCGCTGGCACGTATCCCCAGGGCCGGTGAAACCCGTGGCAATCTTGCTGCCGGTGGTACCGGCAGGGGAGTAGAATTGACCAGGAGAGACCGGGAAATTTGCGCAACACTGGCCCCGGTCCTGCGCGACAAGGGGTTGATTTTTACCGGGATTGATGTGATTGGCGATTATCTGACTGAAATCAATGTAACCAGCCCAACTTGTATCCGGGAACTTGATGCACTGTATCAACTCAATATAGCGAAAGACCTCTTGCTTGCCATCGAGAAAAAACGTCACCGGTAATCACGCATTGACAGTCACAGCACTCAAAAAACCTGAAATTACACCGTCAGACCGTTTCAGCCTGACCCTGTGCCTGGCCATTATTGCACACGGCATCATCATTCTGGGTATTACCTTTAAACCCGAGGATATATTACAACCGCGTTATGAAACCATGGAGATTATCCTGGTCCAGCAGGAAAGCGAACCGGTGGAAGACGCCAAATTTCTTGCCCAGGCGAATCTTGAAGGTGGTGGCGACAGTATCGATCCGGCAAGTCCGTCAACTCCTGCGCCAGCGCCTTTCCCTGACACAGAACCGGAGATCACAGCATCGGCCCAGCCCGAACCGCAACCACCTGCGGAAACAGCACCACCCATACAGGAAACCATCGAACCTGCGGTTCAACCTGAACCTGTCGAGGCAGTCGCCGTGATTGCCGTAGAAAGTGAACTGGCAACTGCAGTAACTGAAACTGTGGAAGAAACAAAAGAAGAGCCCCAGCCCGTAGAAGAAAAAGTGGCTGAAAATACGGAAAAGCAAGAGGTGGCCGAACGTGAACCCATGCCGGAACAGCCCGTAACTCCGCCTATGCCCAGCGCAGCTGCATTACTCGCCAACAGTTTCGAGATTGCTGCACTCAGCGCCGAGATCCGGCGCAAACTGGAAGCCAAGGCAGACCGGCCGCGGCGTAAATTCCTTTCCGCCAGCACCAAGGAATTTAATTATGCAGCTTACATGGAAGCATGGCGAGCCAAGGTGGAACGCGTAGGGAACCTGAATTACCCGGATGATGCACGCAAAAACAGGCTAAGCGGCAGCCTGGTACTGGATGTGGCCCTGAATGCAGACGGCAGCGTCGATCAGATTACCATTCGTCGGTCTTCAGGCTCAAAAATACTGGATGACGCTGCTGTGCGGATTGTTGAACTCTCGTCACCCTTTGCTCCGTTTCCTGACCATATCAAGCAGGAAACAGATATATTGCATATCACCCGCACCTGGCAATTCCTGAACAACAGTTTTTTGCGTCAATAAAAACACCTTAATTTCAAGTAGAAACACAACTGTTTGCCCGATCGGGATTAGTTCAAAACCCATAATTCCGGGTCTTGTAGTTCGTATTTATTGTAGGGATACTATAGCTATGCAGTCAGCCAATTTAACCAATCAGTTTTTGATTGCCATGCCTGGCCTGGTAGACCCCAATTTTTACCATACGGTGACCTACATCTGTGCCCACAACGAAGAAGGTGCTATGGGCATCGTCATCAACCGGCCATTGGGACTGCTGTTGAATGAAGTCCTGGAACAAATGAATATCACTTCCCGCAATGATCTCATAGCGCAGATGCCGGTATATCAGGGTGGCCCGGTGCAGGCTGACCGTGGGTTTGTCCTGCATCATCCGATCCGGGAGTGGGATTATTCCATCGAAATCTGCAATACCATTGGCATTGCCACATCGCGGGACATCCTGAAGGCCATCGCCAACGGTGAGGGCCCTGAAAACTCCCTGATCGCTCTGGGCTATGCCGGGTGGGGCGCAGGTCAGCTGGAAAGGGAAATCAAGGAAAACGTCTGGCTCAATGCGCCAGCGGATACCAGTATAATTTTCAAGACCCCGACAGAAAGCAGATGGGGGGCCGCCGCCGCCCTGGCCGGTGTTGATTTGGATAAACTATCCAGTGACGTTGGCCACGCGTGAAAATACTGCTCTGCTTTGATTACGGCAGCAAGCGTATTGGCGTTGCTGTCGGTCAGACCATAACCGGGACTGCAACCCCCCTGGAAATTATCAATTCATATAATAACCAACCTGACTGGGAGAAGATTCAACAACTGGTTAATGACTGGCAGCCGTCTGCGCTTATCGTTGGGATCCCGGTTCACATGGATGATACACGGCAACAGATGACCGAAGCTGCAGAAAGATTTATACGACAACTGGAAGGGCGCTTTCATCTGCCTGTGTTTGGTGTGGACGAGAGACTCTCAACCTTTGAGGCAAAAAACAGATCAGGCCAGGAGACAGCGGTTGATTCCATCGCTGCACAGGCAATACTGGAAACCTGGTTAACCGGGAATAACGAACAGCTTGATGGATTTCAGAATAGGGCCGCAACGAATGAATCCGAGCACCCATGATATTGGACTGTGGCTGTCTGCCATGGCCAGTCAACTGGGCAAGATAACCAATAAAGAACCGCTGATGATTGGAATACAGACCGGTGGTGTCTGGATTGCTGAACAGCTGCATAAAAAACTGCATATAAAGGAGCCGCTCGGTCAGTTGAATATTGCCTTTTATCGTGATGACTTCAGTCGTATAGGCCTGCATCCAAGGGTTACACCTTCAAACCTGCCTTTCAGTGTGGAGAACCGGGAGATAATACTGGTTGATGATGTCCTGCATACCGGCAGAACCATACGCGCAGCATTAAATGAAATTTTTGATTACGGGCGCCCGGCAAGAATTATCCTGGCCGTATTGATAGAACGCAGCGGCAGAGAGCTTCCGGTTTCGGCTGATGTGATCGGAAAAAGAATGTCACTTAAAGCCAATGAACATGTTAAACTCTCCGGCCCAGAGCCCCTGGCACTGGAAATCAAAACGGCGGAATGACTGACAGCAACATTCAACTCGACAAACATGGCCGGCTTAAACATTTTTTAACCATTGAAGGCCTGGATCGCGGTCTGTTACTGGACATATTGAACTATGCTGAATCCTTCTCCGGAGTGGGTGAACGGGCAGTAAAAAAAGTGCCGTTATTACGCGGCAAGACCATAGCCAACCTGTTCTTCGAACCCAGCACCCGTACCCGCACCACATTTGAACTGGCCGCGAAACGTCTTTCCGCGGATGTCCTCTCTCTGAACATTGCCCATTCTGCTACGAAGAAAGGCGAATCATTACTGGATACATTGCAAACACTTGAAGCCATGCATTGTGATATGTTTGTTGTGCGCCATGCTAACAGCGGTGCGGCACACTTCATTGCTTCCCATGTGGCCCCGGACATCAGCGTCATCAATGGTGGTGATGGCCGGCATGCTCATCCTACCCAGGCTATGCTGGATATGTTTACCATCAGGAGACACAAGGGAGATTTTGCTTCACTGCGGATAGCAATCGTCGGCGATATCCTGCACTCTCGCGTGGCCCGATCCGAGATCCATGCCCTGTCCATACTCGGTGTAAATGAAATCCGGGTGATTGGTCCACGGACCCTGATCCCCAAGGATATCCAAACCCTGGGTGTGCATGTATATCATGATCTGGAAACCGGATTGCATAACGCCGATGTGATTATCATGCTGCGGCTTCAACATGAACGTATGTGCAGCGCACTGCTGCCCGGTGAGTCTGAATACTTTAATCTTTATGGCCTGACGGAGAAACGGCTGAGCATCGCAAAACCTGATGCTATCGTTATGCACCCGGGCCCCATCAATCGTGGTGTTGAAATTGATTCGCAGGTGGCTGACGGCAAGCGATCCGTTATTCTGCAGCAAGTCAGCCATGGCATTGCTGTCAGAATGGCGGTCATGGCCATGACTATGGGCAACCTCTCCAACCTTGATCCTGGTGCCGTTGATGCGCACAGTCATTAAACACGGGCGCATCGTTGACCCGGCAAATAAACTGGACAAGGTGGCAGATCTCTTTATTGAGAACGGCAAGATTGTTGCCATAGGCAAGGATCCTGCCGGTTACACACCGGAACAGATTGTTGAAGCCAAAAACAGGATAGTCTGCCCGGGGCTGGTTGATCTCTCTGCCCGGCTCAGAGAACCTGGCCAGGAGTACAAGGCCACAATTGCTTCTGAAACGGCCGCAGCTGCCAGCGCTGGTATTACTTCTATCTGTTGCCCTCCGGACACTTCACCAGTCATTGATACATCTGCCGTTGCAGAGCTCATTCACCAACGCGCACTATTGGCCAATAAAGCAAAAGTTTATTGTCTGGGCGCGCTGACTTCCAACCTGAAAGGCAAAACACTGGCCAATATGCATACACTCAAGACGGCAGGTTGCATTGGTGTCAGCAATGCCTACGCCGCCATCGGGGATACGGCTGTATTGCGACGGGCACTGGAATATGCGGCCACCTGTAACCTTACCGTACACCTGTTTTGTGAAGATGATGGTTTACGCAATAACGGTGTGATTCATGAAGGGATGATGAGTGTTCGCCTGGGTCTGCCGGGTATCCCGGAAACAGCAGAAACGATTGCCGTCAGCCGGGCGCTTTTACTGATTGAACAAACAGAAACAAAGGTACATTTCTGCCGTATTTCTTCGGCCCGCAGTCTGGAGCTGATCGCACAGGCAAAGCAGCAGGGGCTATCGGTTACCGCGGATGTGGGTATCAGTCATTTATATCTTACCGAAATCGATCTGGCAGGATTTAACAGCCTCTGTCATGTGCGCCCTCCTTTGCGTACCACCCGTGACAGAGACGAACTACGAAAGGCACTGGTAACCGGAACGCTCGATGTCATATGTTCCGATCATCAACCACATGATGAAGATGCCAAGGCGGCGCCATTTGGTTTGACTGAACCTGGTGTATCCACACTCGACGTATTGTTATCACTGTCATTGCAACTGGTTCAGGACAAGGTACTCGATCTGCAAACTGCAATTGCTGCACTCACTATTAATCCGGCAAAGATTGCCGGAATTGATGCCGGTCATCTGGGTAAGGGAACGGCGGCTGATGTGTGCATCATAGATCCTGAGCTGTCCTGGGTTGCAGAAAAAGAAACACTGGCCAGTGCAGGTAAAAATTGTCCATTCCTGGGCTGGGAAATGACCGGCAAAGTCACACACACCCTGCTTGACGGTAACATCGTTTACGGAAATACAAGCTGAATATCATGAAACATCCGGAAACGCGTAATACCATCTTCCAGGAAGATGCCAGGGTACTTGAACACCAGGCTTATCCCGGCGATCAATACATGCTGCGCCTGCATGCCCCCGAGACTGCTGCCCATGCCCAACCCGGTAGTTTTATTCATCTGCAATGCGCAATCGATCTGCCCATGCGCCGGCCCATGTCGATCATGCGTGCTGATAAAAACGCAGGCTGGATAGATATTCTTTATAAAATACACGGGGAAGGTACCGCAAAACTGGCGCAACGGAATAACGGTGATCTACTGAACTTGCTGGGCCCCATCGGCCTGCCCTTCAAACTGGGAAACTACCGGAAACATCCGTTATTGATCGGCGGTGGCGTGGGTATCCCCCCGATAGTGTTCCTGGCTGAACACATCAGGAAAACCGCCAGGAAGCTGCAGCCCCTGGTGATTATGGGTTCCGAGATTCCTTTCCCTTTTAAACTGCGCCCTTCACAAATCATGATCAACGGCATACCTGATGGAGTGATTGCGGCCATGCCTTTGCTTGAAGACTGGGGCATAGCCAGCCGCCTTGCCAGCCTGCAAGGTTATGCAGGTTGTTATGAAGGCTATGTTACCGGGTTGGCCAGGCACTGGTTAAACAGTCTGGGGCCGGGCCAAAGATATGAAGTCGAGATCTTTTCATGCGGCCCGACAGCCATGCTCAAGGCCGTCAGTCAACTGGCATACGAGTATTCACTACCCTGCCAGATCTCCATGGAAGAATACATGGCCTGTGCCGTGGGTGGTTGTGCGGGTTGTGCCATAGAAATTCATACGGAGGAGGGGCCTGCCATGAAACGGGTGTGTGTAGATGGCCCGGTGTTTGAGGCTGCCAGCATCTTTCCGCAGAGCGCATGACCGATGCAGTAGGGACACGAGTTTTGCACTATGTGGTTAATGACAACCATCCAGATGGTTTATTGTAACCATTTTCTGCACCAACTGGCCTATCCTGATTTGAATAAACTATCTTGACTATATATTAACTAATTGAATTATATGGTATTTTATGTCGCCCATGCCCCCTGGATAAAATTGGCACGCGCGATGCAGATATTATAGACAAAGAAGTTTATTACAGTTTCATCAATTAACCTGGAGGATACATCAATGAAATGGTCAACACCTGAATACAACGACATCCGTTTTGGTTTTGAAGTAACCATGTACATCAATAACAAGTAAATCTCTCTATTACAAGTTGATAATAAAGGGGCTGCAAAGCCCCTTTATTTTTTTGTGAGTCTTGATTAACTCACTATCTGCAGGTTCTGGTTTTCTATCGGGTACTTGAGAGAAAATCTGCGCCGTGAATTTCAACCCACTCTCTGGCAGCCTGTTCTCCATCCAGATTCCTGCCTTCTGCAATCCTGATATCATTACGGTAGTGCTCGATATTGCTGATTTGTTCAATCATATGTAATCTCGCCTTGTCCCTGTCGCCGCAATGTTCTATACCAAGCTCAAAAAGATCATCGTTCTTTTTACACCATACCACACGGCCCTGAGAGATGTACTCTGGTATTAACAGGTGCATCCGTACCTCTACCAGCGTATTTACAGCAACCATCAAACTGCCTTGACACGCCAACCCGCCTAGACTGACATTCTCCAGTATATATTTGTATTGTTCACCATTATGGATAACCTCGACAGGGATGCCCGCGTTTTGCCTGATAAATTCTCTCATAACTGATGCTGAATCCGGTTAAAGTAAAAATGCATTTGTTCCTGATAACCAGAATAGTCAGGCATGAATAAAAACAACGATAGAAACAACTATCCGAAATTGATCTTGGCTTCAAGGTTCGTCCTGGAGTCAGCATTATTCAACGCCTCTTCCAGTTCAATCCGGCCTTCTTTATATAGATTGAACAATGCCAGATCGAAAGTCTGCATGCCCTTCTGTCCACTCTCGGCCATCGCTACCTTGAGCTCGTCTATATCACCTTTCAGAATCAGCTCGGAAATATGCGGCGTGTTGATCAGGATCTCGATGGCTGCACAGCGTTTCCCGTCTATAGCGAGGACCAGACGTTGTGAAACAACTGCACGGATATTCAAAGACAAATCCATAAACAGTTGTTTATGCATGTCCTGGGGGAAAAGATTGATCACACGTTCCATCGCCTGGTTGGCGTTGTTGGCATGCATGGTCGAGATCGCCAGATGGCCGGTATTGGACAGTTCCAGCGCCGCCTCCATGGTCTCGCGGTCACGAATTTCACCAATCAGGATCACGTCCGGCGCTTCACGTAATGAAGATCTCAATGCATTTCTGTAAGATTGTGTATCAACCCCGACTTCCCTCTGGTTAATAATAGATTTCTTATTGGGATGACTGAATTCAACCGGATCTTCAATAGTCAGAATGTGACCAGCCATATTCTCATTACGGTGATTGAGCATGGCGGCAAGTGTTGTTGATTTACCGGAGCCGGTAGCGCCCACCATCAGGATAAGTCCGCGCTTGAGCATGATCATTTCCTTGAGGATTTCCGGCAATCCGAGTTCATCTACCGTGGGGATCCGGGACGGGATCAGGCGCAATACCATGCCCACTTCGCCACGCTGCTGGAACACATTCACACGAAAGCGGGCGGATCCATCCGGCAGGGCGATGGCAAAATCACACTCCATGGTTTCTTCAAAATGCCTGATCTGCTTTTCATTCATGATGCCATAGGCGGCGGCCTTGCATAATTCTGAATTCAGTACTGTTTTGCCTACAGGTGAAGCTTTGCCCTCCAGTTTGATTTTAACCGGTGAATCCACAGTATAAAACAAATCCGAGGCATTCTTTTCGACCATTAATTTAAGATAGGGGGTAATATCCATAAGCGTTTTATTTTATTTATATCCGGTGTATTTATTAAGCAAAAGAAAAATAACTATCGCCGCAACATACCGCCTGGTTTCTCATCTTCTTCTTCATGCAGGCTGAGATGATCAAGGCCTTCCATAGAGTCTTTACCTTTCGCCGCCTTGCCTTCCAGCTTGATTCTCAGACGCAATTCATTCATGGAATCAGCGTTACGTAATGCATCTTCAAAGGTAATCAAATCGGCTTCAAAAAGGTCAAACAGGGCCTGGTCAAAGGTTTTCATCCCCAGTTCATTGGACTTGCCCATGATTGCCTTGATCTCATGCACCTCTCCCTTGAGTATCAAATCGGCGATCAATGGGGAATTCAGCAAAATTTCGATTGCGGCAACACGGCCCACACCATCTACTTTTTTCAACAGGCGTTGTGAGATTATGCCCTTGAGATTCAGTGACAAATCCATTAACAACTGCTGGCGGCGCTCTTCCGGGAAGAAATTGATAATACGGTCCAGTGCCTGGTTGGAACTGTTGGCGTGCAATGTCGCCATGGCCAGATGGCCGGTTTCCGCAAAGGCGATACCGAACTCCATGGTCTCGCGGTCACGAATCTCACCGAGCAATATGACATCGGGCGCCTGACGCAGGGTATTTTTAAGTGCGATGTCCCAATCATCGGTATCCACACCCACTTCACGTTGCATGATGATGCAGTTTTTATGCGGATGGACATACTCCACCGGATCTTCAATCGTGATGATATGACCAAAACTGTTCTCGTTCCGGTAATTAATCATGGCAGCCAGCGATGTGGATTTACCTGAACCGGTACCGCCGACCATGATGACCAGGCCACGCTTGGTCATGCAAATCTCTTTCAACACCTCAGGCAGGCCAAGCTTGTCCAGTGTCGGCACATCTGTTTCGATGGTACGCAATACCAGCCCGCAAAAACTCATCTGGACAAAGGCATTGCAACGGAATCGTCCGATACCGACTGGGTTAATGGCAAAATTACATTCCTTGGTCGCCTCATATTCCTTGAGTTGCTTGTCATTCATGATGGCATAGGCCAGGGCCTTGGTATTTTCTGAAGTGAGCTTGGTCTTGGAGACCGGGGTGACCTTGCCATCGATTTTGATAGCGGGAGGAAAGTCTACAGTGATAAACAAATCAGAGCCTTTCTTCTCGGACATAAGCTTGAGAAGATCCCGCATGAATTTAATCGCCTGTTCTCTCTCCATACTTCCCTCCTGCCTCTAAAAATCAGCCTGGACTAGAAATTGTCCTTATTAGCGGCCTTGCCGCGTGCGTCATCCCTGGTAACGACACCTTTATCAACGAGTTGTTTAAGATTTTGATCCAGCGTCTGCATGCCGAATGCCTGCCCGGTCTGGATAGCCGAATACATCTGGGCAATTTTGTTTTCACGTATCAGGTTTCGAATTGCCGGGGTTCCGATCATGATTTCATGTGCTGCCACCCGGCCACCACCCTTTTTCTTCAGCAATGTTTGTGAAATCACAGCGCGCAATGATTCGGATAACATGGCCCGGATCATGTCCTTTTCCGCCGCCGGGAACACGTCAACAACACGGTCGATGGTCTTGGCAGCCGAACTGGTATGCAATGTTCCAAACACCAGGTGACCGGTCTCAGCGGCAGTGAGTGCCAGCCGTATCGTTTCCAGATCGCGCATTTCACCCACCAGAATCACATCCGGGTCTTCACGCAATGCAGACCTGAGCGCCTCATTAAACCCCAGTGTGTCACGGTGCACTTCACGCTGGTTGATCAAGCATTTTTTGCTGGTATGGACGAATTCTATAGGATCTTCAACGGTAAGAATGTGGCCATATTCACTTTCATTTTTGTGGTTAACCATGCCCGCAAGTGTCGTCGACTTGCCTGAACCGGTTGGACCGGTGACCAGCACCACACCGCGTGGATAATCGGAAATATCCTTGAATATGGTTGGACAATTCAATTCTTCCAGACTCTTGATCTCGGAAGGAATGGTACGAAATACGGCAAATGCACCCCGGTTCTGGTTGGCTGCGTTAACGCGGAAGCGAGCAAGTTTCGGTACCTCGAAGGAAAAGTCACACTCCAGAAATTCCTCATAGTCCTTGCGTTGCTTGTCATTCATGATGTCATATACCATGTCATGGACATCTTTATGGTCCATGGAGGGCACATTGATACGGCGGACATCTCCATCAACCCGGATCATCGGTGGCAGACCGGCGGATAAATGCAGGTCGGAAGCCCCGTTTTTTACACTAAAAGCAAGCAGTTCACCGATATCCATCTAGTCCTCCAATCAGGTATTGCCAGTCAAGGATAGTATGCTGACTATAACATTATTGTAATCCGGGTGAGCCGCCGATCTCCGGTAAATCAGCAACCTATGCCCGTTATAAATATTAATAGTTTTTACAGGGTTTGCAGATACATCACAATCTTACTTATTTTTTAAAGTATAGACTACTGCTATTCCATGAAAAACATAGCCAAATCACTTGAATTGACAATGGGCCGGATACGTCAGGCCGAACAAAAATATGGCCGTGGACCGGGCTCGGTAAAGTTGCTGGCTGTCAGTAAAACCCGGTCTGCGGATGAAATCTGTGCCGCCAGGAAATGCGGGCAGTACGATTTCGGTGAAAACTATGTCCAGGAGGCTGTTGATAAAATCCTGCAGATAAACGATTCTCACCTGATTTGGCACTTCATAGGGCCGGTGCAATCCAATAAAACACGCCAGATTGCCGGATATTTTCAATGGGTACACAGTGTAGACCGGGTTAAAATTGCCCGGAGACTGAATGATGCCCGGCCCGGGCATCTTCCGCCCCTCAATATCTGCATCCAGATCAACATCAGTAACGAGAACAGTAAATCCGGGGTAAGACCGGCTGACCTGCCGCAACTGGTGGCGGATTGCAGAAATCTGCCTCGTCTGAGATTGCGGGGGCTCATGGCCTTACCGGAACCCTCCACAGATACCGGACTGCAACGCAAACCTTTTCGTCAGGTTAAAATGCTACTGGATGCTGTCAACTCCCCGCTAATGCTACTGGATACCCTGTCTATGGGCACGACCCAGGATATGGAAGCGGCTATTGCCGAAGGGGCCACTATTGTAAGAATTGGAACTGCATTATTCGGCGCAAGGACATGATCATGCATTCGTGATCTCTTGTTGTTAAACTGCTGGTAAAAACAGCATAAAGGCTTACAACCCGGACAAAACAATATGGAAAACATCAGGATCACATTCATCGGCTGCGGCAATATGGGATGCAGTCTGATAGGCGGTTTGATCAACAACGGTTATCCCGCAAACTGCATATCCGGCGTGGATATTGATGATACCCAGAGACTGCTGATCAATAACCTGTACGGTATTGAAATGCTGGACAACAGTGCAGACGCCATACACGGCGCCCATGTTGTCGTTCTGGCAGTAAAACCACAAAAAATGAAAGACACACTGCTTCCTTTACGGGAAATATTCAGCCATGAAAAACCCTTGCTCGTCTCCATTGCTGCCGGGATAAGATTAGGCGATCTCGCACGCTGGGCCGGCGAAAAACTGGCCATCATCAGGGCCATGCCGAATACGCCTGCATTAATCGGGACGGGTGCTGCTGCCTTATGCGCCAACGATAATGTCAATGATGTGCAACGCGACATTGCTGAATCCATCATGCGTTCAACCGGTATCGTGATCTGGGTCATGGATGAAACCCTGATCGATGCGGTGACGGCCCTGTCCGGCAGTGGTCCTGCCTATTACTTTTATATTATGGAGATTATGGAAAAGGCCGGCATCCAACTGGGCTTATCAAAAGAACAGGCCCGGATACTCACGTTACAGACGGCACTGGGCGCAGCAAAAATGGCACTGGAAAGTGAACACGATCCGGAAGATTTGCGTAAACAGGTGACTTCACCTGGTGGCACTACCGAACGGGCACTGAAGGTCTTGCAGGAAGGCAGGCTTGATGAATTGATCAACAAGGCAATCCATGCGGCATTTCAACGCTCTCAGGAACTTGCCAGAATACTGGGTGGAGATAAATAAACGTGAGTCCCTATCTGGCCAATGCCGGCGAATACCTGATCAGCCTTTTGTTCCTGCTGTATATACTGGCGGTCATGTTGCGTTTCCTGCTGCAACTGGTACGCGCCGATTTTTATAACCCGGTTTCACAATTCCTGATCACCGTGACCAATCCCGTGCTGCGTTATCTGCGCCGCTGGATCCCCGGATATAAAGGCATAGACTGGCCCTCAATCCTGTTGTTGATCGTATTACAAGGGATTGAATTGTGTCTGCTCGCCTTGTTGAAAACAGGTGGCATACCTGCCGTTTCCGGATTGTTGGTATTGATCATCACCCACCTGCTGAAAATGATGATATGGATCTACCTGATAGTCATCATATTTCAGGCCCTGACCAGCTGGATCAACCCCGGTGCCTATAACCCGGTGACTGTTTTAATGTATCAGTTGACTGATCCCCTGTTTCGCCGCCTGCGGCGGTTGGTTCCACCGGCCGGCGGGCTTGACTGGTCGCCTTTTGTTGCATTGATCGCATTAAACCTTCTGCTGATGATACTGATTGCGCCCCTGCAGGATTTTGGCAACATCCTGGCCGGTTACCCGATACGCATACTATGAATGGACACTGGTGTCACTGGCAGAATGATGCCCTGTTATTGAAGATACACCTGCATCCCGGGGCGAAAATCAATGAAGTGAGCGGGTTACTGGACATGCGGTTACGTATCCGGGTCAAATCACCCCCGGTGGATGGCAAGGCAAATAAAGAATTGATTACGATGCTGGCCCGGGACTTTGGTACAAAAAAAACACAGGTCAGGATCGTCGGTGGCAAACTGGGTCGCGATAAACTCGTTGAAGTCCGATTACCGGTTACTTTTCCGCAATGGTTTATCGATCTGAACTGCAAGGAAAACTCCGGTTAGTATTTATACTTTCATCAGATATTGCGACGCAGCACAATGGAATCTTTTTCCGGGCGAATTGTCTGCTATAGTAGTTATATCAAGCCTATCAGGAGCGTCCTTCAATGATCAGACGGCATTTGATCAATTTGTTTTTAGCGGCGTTTATTCCTGCTGTTGCATTTGCTGAACAATCCAAAATATTTGGTGACTACACCATACACTACAGTGCCTTTACCACTGATACCCTCTCACCGGAGGTGGCAAAACAATACCAGATCCAGCGCAGTAAAAACCGTGCCATGGTCAATATCTCCGTGCTTAAGAATGAGCAAGGCTCAATAGGCAAACCGGTCAGGGCAAAAATAGAAGGTGCCGTCAAAAATCTGAGTGAACAGTTGCGTACATTGCAAATACGTGAGGTAGTGGAAGAGGATGCTGTTTACTATATTGCAGTGTCCACCGTTGCAAACCTGGAAACACTGAAATACGATTTCCAGATCACCCCGGAAGGCGAACAAACCGTCTATCAAATATCCTTTCAGGAGCAGTTTTATACAAATTGATTCCCTGCCCTTATCAAAACGGAATATCGTATTCCATGATCAGGGGCGCATGATCCGAAAATCGTTCTTTCTTGTAAATATCCGCACTGCGAACTTTGCCCTTTAAGGCGGGCGAGATAATCTGATAGTCAATCCGCCATCCTACATTCTTTGCCCAGGCCTGCCCCCGGTTTGACCACCATGTGTATTCATCTTTCTCCTGATTTACTACCCGAAAAGCGTCCACCATGCCGACACGGTTAAACAAATCATCCAGCCAGGCCCGTTCCTCAGGCAGAAATCCTGAGTTTTTCTGATTTCCCCGCCAGTTTTTAAGATCCATCTCCTTGTGGGCAATATTCCAGTCACCACAAAGAATAATGTGCCGTTTCTGCCTGCGGAATTTTGCCAGCAGCGGCATAAACCGTTCCATGAAATTAAATTTTATGGCCTGCCGTTCAGGGCCGGAGGAACCGGATGGAAGATAAATGGAAATCACACTCAATTTGTCGAAATCAGCTTGTAAAAAACGTCCTTCAGTATCGGCATGTTTCCAACCAAGCTTGTTACTGATCCGATCCGGTTTTTTACGTGTATATAAGGCTACACCGCTATATCCTTTTTTTTCTGCTGTATTAAAAAACCCGTTATAGCCCTGTGGAGACAATACCTCTGCATCCAGCTGATCTCTCCAGGCCTTGAGTTCCTGTATACAAACGATATCTGCTGCCTGTCTCTGCATCCACTGGAAAAAACCCTTGCGTTGGGCTGAGCGTATGCCATTGACATTCAGGGTGAGAATTTTCACTACTATTGTTACCCGGCAAACAATCCTATCATCAATAATAATATCTGACAGCGTCTATGTACGTTATGATTAGGGTCTGTGTATACCTGTAGCAAATGAACGTGTCCTGAGAAATACGAATGGAAAAATACCAAAGAGAATTTATTGAGTTTGCAATTTCCAGAAACGCACTGTGTTTTGGTGACTATACATTAAAATCAGGCAGAAAAAGCCCTTACTTTTTTAACAGCGGCCTGTTCAACGATGGCACCAGTCTGGCACAGCTGGGCCATTATTATGCAAATGCCATACAGACCTCCGGTCTGCCCTGTGACATGTTATTCGGCCCGGCCTATAAGGGCATACCCCTGGCCGCAGCAACCGCGGTTGCCTTTGCAAACTCATTTAATCGCAATCTGCCATTCTGTTTCAACCGCAAGGAAATCAAGGACCATGGTGAAGGCGGCGGCGTCTTTGGCGCGGCCCTGAGTGGTAATGTGGTCATTGTGGACGATGTGATATCGGCCGGCACTTCAGTCAATATCTCGGTGGACATCATTAAACAGTCCGGTGCCATGCCAGCCGGAGTTGCAGTTGCCATGGACAGGCAGGAACGGGGAGGCGGCCCGCTTTCCGCTGTTCAGGAGGTGGAACAACGGCATAAAATCAGGGTCATAAGCATTATTACGCTGGACAATATGATTGAGTATCTGGAGACTATACCGGCCATGCAGGCAAACCTTGAGAATATCAGGCAATACCGCAAGGAGTATGGTGTTGGCGTTTGATTTGCAATACTTTTATTTACTGTCTATGTTTTTATGTACATGGTCAAAATCTGGCTCGAATAATCTGAAATTGGCTCTTTTATTTTGATAGGGTACGGTTATGAAATCACCCAAATTGTTTACTCTGATTATTACATTGACACTGGCCTCTCTCTCGATTCCTGCCCAGTCCCGTATTGTCTGCTGGACCAATAATGAAGGCGTGAAAGAATGTGGGGACAAACTTCCGCCAGAATATGCAGAGTCAGGTCATAAGGAACTGGACAAGCGCGGCTTTGTTGTTGACGAAACAGCGCGTGAAAAAACCGATGAAGAGCTGGCTGAAGAAAAACGACAGGCCGAAATTCAGGCAGAGCAGGACCGTATTAATGAAGAAGCAATCAAAAAGGACCGGATACTGCTGGACACCTTCAGTAACGTAGATGATATTGAAATGGCGCGGGACGGGAAGATAGCAGCCATTGATTTATCCATCTCTCATACCGAGACACGGAACAAGAAGTTGCAGGCATCGCTGGATAAACTTGTTGAACAGGCTGCCAACGAAGAACGTGCCGGCAAACCCGCTTCAGAAGATCTGATCAAGGACATAGAATCATTACGCAAGCAAATCGATACGAATAATGATTTCATAGAGGGAAAACACGCAGAAAAGGAACATGTAAAACTTGATTATGCCAAAGATGTAGAGAGGTTCAAGGAACTAAAATCAACACAATAATAATGTGTCTTTACCTGAATAAACTGTTTTTCAACGCCTGCCATTGTTCTTCCCAGTAAATGGTGGGTTTTTTTTCAAACTCGCTGCGGGCATATCGGCTCATCTTGCCTTCGATTATTACCAGCAATTGATTGGCTGTTGCATCAATACTTGCGGCCGCCCTGGCTTCATTTGATAAATTGGCCTCGCGCAGAATCTGCCTGAACTGGGTTTCAATCCTTTCAAAAAACTGTCCAACACGCAGACGCAAGCGTTCGTTCTCGCCGACCAGCGCATCTCCCAGCAGGATGCGTGTAATTCCCGGGTTCTTCTCGGAAAAACTCAGTAGCAGTTTTACGATCTTCTCACAACGGTTAATTGTGTCTTTTTCCTGTGACAATATGGTATTGATCAAACCAAATACAGATTCTTCTGCAAAATCAATGAGTGCCTCGAACATCTTGGCTTTGCTTGCGAAGTGACGATATAACGCCGCTTCGGACACACCGACTGCATGGGCCAGGCTTGCAGTGGTAATACGTGAACCCGGGTGAATTTCGAGTTCATGTGCCAGAGTTTCAAGTATCTGCTGGCGACGATTGGTTTTCTGATCAGTCATACAAATGTTATCTCATGCCGCGGGTTTACCGGACCGGCCCTGAATCAGCGTGCCAACACCTTTGTTGGTAAAGATTTCCAGTAACACTGCATGCTCAACCCGGCCATCAATAATATGCGCTGCCTTTACACCGGCATTGACAGCTTCCAGCGCCGAGTGAATCTTGGGCAGCATGCCTCCGTGGATAACATTTTCTTCTATCAGTTGATTGACCCTGCTGACAGTCAGGCCGGTCAATACATTACCATTCCCGTCCTGTAAGCCGGCTGTGTTTGTCAACATGATCAATTTCTCCGCCTTCATCACTTCGGCCAGTTTACCGGCCACCAGATCGGCATTGATATTATAGGACTGGCCATCCTCTCCGACGCCGATCGGTGCGATTACCGGTATAAAATTCCCCTGTAGCAGGATATCAATTACAGCAGTATCAATACTGGAAACCTCGCCCACATGACCTATATCAATAATTTCAGGTGCACTCATTTCCGGATTATTACGGGTAAACACCAGTTTGCGCGCCTGTATCAGTGCGCCGTCCTTACCCGTTAAACCGACCGCCGAACCACCATGTTTGTTTATAAGATTAACTATCTCCTTATTGACCTGGCCACCCAGCACCATTTCGACAATATCCATGGTTTCACTGTCAGTGATACGCATACCTTCGAAAAACTCACTTTGTTTGCCGATGCGTTTCAATAACTCGCCGATCTGTGGCCCGCCACCGTGCACGATCACAGGGCTCATGCCGACCAGCTTCATCAATACAACATCACGCGCAAAGCCACTCTTGAGTTTTTCATCAGACATGGCGTTACCACCATACTTGATGACCATGGTCTTGCCATTAAAGCGTTTGATATAGGGCAGGGCTTCAGTTAATACCGAAGCTATACCTGCCGCAATGTCTGCATCAGAAGTCATATTTATGCCGGTGATGGAGAATAGTCAAATATGCTGTCACAATAAAACTTGTGGCGCCGGCACAGTATAAGCAAAACCGCATCAAAACGGCAGCTTCAAGTCCGGTGTTACTGAACGTATCAGGTCGCGAAAATCCTTCTGGATCTTCTCCAGTGAATTTTTATCTTCCGCCTCAAAACGCGCGATCAGGCAGGGGGATGTGTTCGAGGGGCGGATTAAACCCCATCCCTCCGGAAAATCCGCACGGATGCCATCAATATCTGTAATTTCTGCCCCCTGAAAAGACATTTTCTTTTTCAGCACCTGCATGAACTGGGCATGATACTTTTCCGGCAGGGAAATACGTAATTCATGTGTAGCCAACCCTCCCGGCAGATCTGCAAATACTTCTGCAGGCCTGGTCTTGGATCGGGTAAGAATTTCCAGCATGCGGGCGCCTGCATATATTGCGTCATCAAAACCATACCAGCGTTCTTTAAAGAAAATATGTCCACTCATTTCTCCGGCCAATGGAGCATTAATCTCTTTCATTTTCTTCTTTATGAGTGAATGACCGGTTTTCCACATTATGGGTTTGCCCCCGCTCGTTTCGATGATCGACTTCAGATAACGGCTGCATTTCACATCGTAGATGATAGCCGCCCCCGGATTACGGCTCAGAACATCGCGGGCAAATAACATCATCTGGCGGTCCGGCCATATGATGTTACCTTTACCATCAACCACGCCCAGCCGGTCACCATCTCCATCAAAGGCAAACCCGATATCTGCCCCGGTTTCCTTCACCTTGGCTATGAGTGCCTGAAGATTCCCCGGCTGGCTGGGATCCGGGTGATGATTCGGGAAATTCCCGTCTATATCACAATACAGTTCAATAACATCATGCCCAATGGCACGATATACTTGTGGTGCAATACCACCTGCAGCACCATTACCACAATCTACAACCACTTTAAACGCACCACCCAGAGCCACAGGAATATCTTCCGTGACCCGGCGCAGATAATCAGTCGTGATGTCGGCAGATTGCAGGCTTCCCTGACCAGTGTTCATATTGCCGGATTCGATACGTTGCCGTATCGACTGTATCGCCTCCCCTGACAGGGTTTGATTATCAATCACTATCTTTAATCCATTATATTCCGGGCCGTTATGGCTGCCGGTCACCATCACGCCGCTTCCTGTCTCAAGGTGGAATGTTGCGAAATACAGCACCGGTGTTGCAACCAGGCCTATATCGATGACATCACAGCCGGAAGCACGCAGGCCCATGATTAATGCATCTGATAACTCCAGGCTTGAAGTTCTGCCGTCACGCCCTGCCACCATCCCTGACTGACCACGCGCCTTTGCTTCTGAACCTATGGCCCGGCCAATCTCCTGGACAGCGTGAACGGTTAAGGTTTTTCCAACGACACCGCGAATATCATAGGCTCGAAATATGTCTGCAGAAATTACATGGGTTGGTTCTGGCGCAGCAAACTGTGCAGTCGTGGGCTTTGCAGTTGCAGCCGGTTTGGGTATTTCATGGGCAGTGGTTCCGGCAGTTGGCTCCGGTTTGGGTTTCGCATGAACAGCCTTTTTTGCTGTTACGGCTGGCCTGGGTTTTTCATGCGCAACGGGCTTGGCAAGATTTGTGGGTGGTGCCTGTATATTGTTTTTGCTTGCAGGGGATACTTTCGTGGCTGGTTTGGCGAATGCCGTAATATCATCGCTGCCCGTTAGTCCCTGTGAAATTTTTGGGCGTGATGAACCGGAGTTTTCCTTTGTGGATATTCCCGGTATTAGTTTTTCCAGACCCGGATGCAATCCATCCATGATGGCCTTTACAGCTCCGGCATATACGACTTCCTGGTTCCCTGGATCATGTCCCGGATTAACAGCTCCGGACTTTCTGCCGCGCAGCATGAACACTATGGCGATAATAACCAGTGCGCATATTAAAATTATTATATAAAAAAAATTCGAGTCTGCATTTTGCAGATCATCTGCAATTACGGTAACCGGGGCCCAATAATTTATACGCCAGCGCGATCCCGGCACCTCCCTGGTAACGACCGGCTCTCCCTGACGATACCGCGCATTGCCGGCTTTATTTAATAGCAGCAGTCGGTCGCCGATATTCTGCACCAATTCAACATAACCACTGACACCCTTGGTTGCTTCGTCCAGCTTGATAAATGGCGTAACTTCAAGACTCAGATGTAACAGGCCGAGTAAGGCGCCAGTGTCGTCAGTAATCCTGCGGATCAAAACCAGATGGGCATCCGGATTACCAAAAGCATGTACCTCGGCACCCATTCTGTTTCCTGATTGCTCTGCCTGTTTGAGCAAATCAAGCGAGGCATATCCCAGTGGTGGTATGGATTCCCGATCCAGCTGATATTGGCCTGGAAAAAACAGCCGTACCTTAAGTGCTGAAGGTATTTTTTCTTTCAGGATTTCTGCCAGTGTATTCAGCGCATTCATATCAACAGCAATAAACAGGCTGGCAAGATCGTGTTCTTTCAACAATTCATCCACCTGGCCGTAAATCTGATTTAAAGGCCGTGCAACAGCTTCGCCCATATGATTGACCGCTGTTTCAAGTCCCGCCATATTTTCCTGTTTTGCTTTTTCTGTGCGGAGGACTGAAAAATGATATGCGGCAACAAGAATAGCCAGCACTATGATAGCAATGGCCGCAACTATAGTTATGTTACGTAGTGTACGCCGTTTGATGCGCCTGCCCGAAACCGGCCCTGCCATCTTCAATTACCCCTTATTTCTCTGTATGTTTCATATACCAGTATGACCAAAACCGCCTGCACCTCGCGACGAGTCAATGAAATCACTGACCAGATCAAAATGGGCCTGCACAACGGAAACAAACACCATTTGTGCGATGCGGTCACCCGGGTTTATCGTAAATAATTCATTCCCGCGGTTCCAACAAGAGACATATACCTGGCCCTGATAATCCGAATCGATCAATCCAACCAGATTACCAAGCACAATTCCATGCTTGTGCCCAAGGCCGGATCTGGGTAACAGGACGGCTGCCAGAGCGTTATCTTCTATGTATATGGCAAAACCACTGGGTATTAACGACGATTCCCCCGGATTCAATGCCAGCGGGGAATCCAGACAGGCCCTGATATCCAGTCCTGCTGAACCTGTTGTTGCATATTCCGGTAGAGGGAAGTCTTTGCCTAATCTGTCATCAATGAGTTTGAGCTGAATTCTTTTCATGAATATGTTTTGCAATAATTGCGACCAGATTACGGGCCAGTTTTTCCTTGGGCGCATGATCAAGTTTGATATTCCCGTCCTTCCATATAATCTGCAGCTCGTTGTCCTCGCTTTCAAAACCCCTGTTATCACCCACCAGGTTGGCTGCGATCATGTCCAGTTTTTTATTGATCAATTTCTTGCGGGCATTTTCCAGTAATGCTTCTGTCTCGGCAGCGAAACCCACTGTGAATGGCGGAGGTGACAAACTTGCCACCTCTCCCAGAATATCGGGGTTTTTTTCAAGCGTTAAGTTAATGAATGCATCTGTCTTTTTTATTTTCTGATCGGCAATGGTGCTGCAGCGATAATCCGCAACAGCGGCCGCTGCGATAAAAATATCCGTGTCCCTGATTTCATTCATGACGGCGTCATGCATTTGCCGGGCGGTGACTACCTGCTGGCAAAACACACGTTCGGGCAGTTCAAGTGATGTCGGGCCCGAGATCAATACAACTTCGGCACCCGCCTCAACCGCGGCCCGTGCAACAGCATAACCCATACGCCCGGAACTGCGGTTTGAGATAAACCGGACCGGATCGATATCTTCCCGCGTTGGTCCGGCAGTGATTACCAGTTTTTTTGCTGTCAGCGTATTTGTCTGAAAAACATGGTCCAGATGTCCGATCAGATCACCCGGCTCCAGCATACGGCCTGGACCAGTATCGCCGCAGGCCTGGCTGCCATCAGCAGGGCCGAGTAATGTAATACCACGACTGGTTAACAGGCGTGCATTATCCTGGGTAGCGGGGTTTAGCCACATCTGCTGGTTCATGGCAGGTGCAAGCAACAGCGGTACGGATGCCGCCAGACATAATGTGCTTAACAGATCATCGGCCTGCCCGTGCGTGAGACGCGCCATAAAATTGGCGCTCGCCGGTGCTATTAATACCACATCACACCAGCGCGCAAGCTCAATATGGCCCATGGCCGCTTCAGCGGAATAATCCAGTAATTCCGTATGAACGGGCCGGCCTGACAAGGCCTGCATCGTCAGCGGGGTGATAAATTCACAGGCTGATCGGGTCATCACTACCCTGACATCTGCACCCTGTTCACGCAGACGCCGGACTAGGTCCGCACTTTTATAAGCGGCAATGCCACCGGTGATCCCCAACAATATGCGTTTATGCTTCAAATAGGCCATGGCCCGGATTTTACCCCAATTGTAGTCACAACGTCTTACCCTCTTATTTGCGTGGTATAATATATGCGAATGAAATAATCAGAACAGTCACCACAACAAGGAGGTTGTTATGCCTATCAACGACTGGCCCCAGGCCGAAAGACCCAGAGAAAAACTGCTTGCCAAAGGGCCGGCCGCCCTTTCCGATGCTGAATTACTGGCCATATTTTTACGCACGGGGATAAATGGCAAGACGGCTGTCGACCTGGCCCGTGACCTGCTGATGGATTTTGGTGATCTGCGTTTGCTCATTGAGGCAGACGCCCCGGCCTTGTGCAAAACCCGGGGGCTGGGACCGGCCAAGTACGTACAGATTCAGGCCGCGATAGAGCTTGGCAAACGCTATCTTGAGACCGGGCTTCGTCACCAGGATGTCCTGGCCAACCCGAAAACGACCCGGGATTACCTGCTGGCCCAGTTGCGTGCTTACCCGCATGAGGTTTTTGCCTGCCTGTTCCTGAATAACCGCCACCATGTCATCAGTTTTGACAAGATGTTTAACGGCACGATTGACGGAGCGAGCGTTTATCCGCGCGAGGTTGTGAAAAGGGCGCTGGGCCATAATGCCGCTGCCATCATCTTTGCCCATAATCACCCTTCCGGCGTGGCTGAGCCCAGTGCTGCTGATATTACCCTGACCCGGCGGCTGAAAACCGCCCTGGAACTGGTGGACATCCGGGTACTGGATCACTTTGTGATAGGCAATAATGAGGCGGTTTCCTTTGCAGAGCGCGGTCTCTTATAGCAAAGGGCTTGGATCATGGCGATATTACGGGTAAAATCCGCGCTCTTTTCAATCACTGAAGCACAAACATCATGTCACGAGTCTGCCAGGTTACAGGAAAACGCCCGCAGATGGGGAACAATGTTTCCCATGCCAATAACAGGACGCGCCGCCGTTTTCTGCCGAATTTACATGCGCGCCGTTTCTGGGTTGAGAGCGAAAGCCGCTGGGTCAAACTGCGGGTCAGTAACCAGGGTCTGCGTATTATCGACAAACAAGGCATAGACAAGGTACTGGCCAATCTGCGTGCCAGTGGTGTAAAGGTATAGACCCATGGCAAAATCA
>MGYU01000044.1 GCA_001801885.1 Gammaproteobacteria bacterium RIFCSPLOWO2_12_47_11 | reverse complement strand
GCATTGGCCGCCTCTTTCATGTCCGTGACAACTGGTGCCAGTAAATGCGGGATGCCTTCATAAACAGACAACTCCAGCATCTTGGGATCGATCATGATCATGCGTACATCTTTGGCCGTGGCCTTGTATAAAAGGCTCAGAATCATGGCATTGAGTGCAACAGATTTGCCCGCACCCGTAGTGCCTGCCACGAGCAGATGCGGCATCCTGCCCAGATCAGTCACGACCGGTTTACCACTAATGTCTTTACCCAAACCGAGCGTCAGATGTGATTTCATTTCTTCATATTCGCGTGAATTCAGTATCTCGCTCAGTGCCACCAGCTCCCTGTTTTCATTGGGGATCTCTATCCCAATCACTGATTTACCGGGAATAACATCCACTACCCGCACACTGATCACTGACAGGGCGCGGGCCAGATCTTTGGCAAGATTGATGATTTGACTGCCTTTCACCCCCGCCGCAGGTTCAAGCTCAAACCGGGTAATCACCGGGCCGGGATGAACTTCTACAACATTTGCTTCGATACCAAAATCATTGAGTTTGAGTTCCACCTGGCGTGACATGGCCTGCAATGCTTCATGTGACAATTGCCCAACGCGGGGTGCTGCATCATCAAGCAGATTGAGTGAGGGCAGAGCCACATTCGAGGGATATTCAAAAAGATTCACCTGCTTTTCACGCTGGGCACGTTCACCGGTTTCAAACACGGAAATCTTGGGTTCAACCTTCACAGGTTCACGATGGAAAAATTTTTCCTTTTCAATCTTGACCACGGTTTCGCGTTCACGCCTTGCCTGCCGGCCCTGCACTTCATCCCTGATCCGGTGACGGGATTCATTGGCATAATTAAACAATTTTAATGTCCAGTGGCCTGTAGTATCCATTACCCACAACCAGGAGAGTCCGGTAAATAGCGTGATGCCGATCAGGAACAGCGCCAGCAGGATCAATGTACTGCCGGTCAGGCCCAGCACCGGATTTAATGACGAACCGATCACATCACCCAGAATCCCCCCTGCACTATGCACTTCATAAGGCAGAGCCAAACCGGCGGTAAAATGCAACCTGGATAATCCACAACCACCGATAATCATAAAAATTAAACCGGCGACGCGGATTGAATAACGAATATAATCCAGGGGTTCGCTGTCTCTTCGTGAACGGAACAGGCGCCAGCCACCGTAAGCCAGTATGACCGGGAACAGGTAGCCTACATATCCCAGCAGATACAACAGCACATCGGCTATCCACGCGCCGGCCACACCGGCATTATTCTTGATGGCTTCAACGGAGCCGGTACGCGACCAGCCGGGGTCATCCGGGTGATAACTGACCAAGGCAATAAACAGATAAACAGACAACGCACCCAGGGCTATCATGCTGACTTCCTTGATGTTGCGGGACAGTTGGTTACCCAGTGGTTCAGCCGGTGTGCGCTTTTTCGAAGCCTGTACCATATAAAGTTAATCTATTTTAGTTAGATAATAACCTAATTATATGTTTAATAATAATAAAATTATACATTTATTCGATGATAATTCGGCAATAATTGCTTGACCAATTTTGCCTCAATGACCCGTTTAACGTAACATACCCCACCTTTACCTGGCCCGCTTTACTTCCCCAACCGGAGTGTACATTTAATGAGTAATACCAGACATTGCCGTTTATTGATCCTGGGTTCAGGTCCCGCAGGTTACACCGCTTCACTTTATGCCGCACGTGCCAATCTTGCACCGGTTCTGATTTCCGGCCTGGACCAGGGTGGTCAGTTGATGACAACGACCGATGTCGATAACTGGCCTGGCGATGCTGAAGGTCTGCAGGGCCCGGATTTAATGGCACGCATGCTCAGCCACGTAGAGCGGTTCGATACCGAGGTCATCAATGACCACATTCATACGGCAGAATTGTCCCAACGTCCATTCAAGCTGACTGGCGATAATGGTGTTTATACCTGCGATGCATTGATAATTGCCACCGGGGCCTCCGCAAAATACCTGGGCTTGCCCTCGGAAGCGGCTTATAAAGGCCGGGGTATCTCCGCTTGTGCTACTTGTGATGGTTTTTTTTATCGCGGCGCTGATGTTGCCGTCATCGGTGGCGGTAATACGGCCGTGGAAGAAGCCTTGTACCTTTCCAACATCGCATCGCGTGTGACTGTCGTACATCGCCGTGACAAATTCCGTGCGGAAAAGATACTTGCTAACCGTCTGATTGAAAAATCAAAGAACGGTAATGTGACAATCGAGTGGGACCATACTTTGGATGAAGTATTGGGTGATGAAAGTGGCGTCACCGGTATCCGGATCAAGCATGCACAAAACGACACGACAAAGAAACTGGCTGTGAAAGGCGTGTTTATCGCCATCGGCCATCAACCCAATACCCGGATGTTTGAAGGTCAGCTGGAAATGAAAGGTGGTTACATCATTGTGAAAAGCGGATTGAATGGCCAGGCCACGATATCCAGTGTGCCCGGCGTGTTCGCCGCAGGTGATGTAGCTGATCATGTTTATCGCCAGGCAATTACCTCGGCAGGCAGTGGTTGCATGGCCGCATTGGACGCCGAAGCCTGGCTGGAAGGGAATCAGTAACAAGTCACAAGTTATAAGTAACAAGTGATTATTCTTGACATTAGTTGTTTGGTTCACGATGATTTTTCAATCACCAATCACCAATAAATGAAAGCCATAGTAATACACAAAACCGGTGGCCCTGAAGTTCTGCAACTTCAGGAAATTAATACACCTGCAATCACCAGACCCACGGATGTCCTTGTCAGGTTAAAGGCGGCAGGCATCAATCCTGTTGATGCCAAATTCCGTAAAGGGATGTATTCCATCAACAAATTTCCAACCATCCTGGGTTGTGATGGTGCCGGTATAGTGGAAAAAACCGGCAAGGAAGCATCAAAGTTCAAACCCGGTGACGAAGTATATTTCTTTCATGGCGGTATCGGTCATGGTCCGGGCAACTACGCCGAATATATTGTTCTTGATCAAAGTTTTGTTGCGATGAAACCGGCATCCATTGATTTCATCCATGCCGCTGCCCTGCCACTGGTCTTTATTACCGCATGGGAAGCCTTGCATGACCGTGCCCGCATTCAACCCGGACAGACTGTTCTCATTCATGCCGGCGCCGGTGGTGTAGGCCATATTGCTATACAGGTTGCAAAAGCCGCCGGGGCAAAAGTCTGCACAACCATCAGCTCGGATGAAAAGGCAAAATTTGTTCAGCAATTTGGCGCTGATTTTATTATTAATTACAAAAAACAGAATTTTGTCGATGCAGTCATGCAATGGACCGATAACAAGGGTGTCGATATTGCCATGGATAATGTTGGTGGTGAATTGATTGAAGCAACATTCCCTGCAGTAAGACATTTTGGTGATATCGTCACATTACTGCAAGTACCGGACAACATGGACTGGTCAGTCGCACGTATGCGTAATCTGCGCTTCAGCTTCGAGATCATGCTGACCCCGCTGCTTTTTAATCTTGAAGAAACT
This sequence comes from Gammaproteobacteria bacterium RIFCSPLOWO2_12_47_11, assembly GCA_001801885.1. Taxonomy (GTDB): domain Bacteria; phylum Pseudomonadota; class Gammaproteobacteria; order Eutrophobiales; family Eutrophobiaceae; genus 2-02-FULL-47-50. The sequence continues at coordinate 14,829 of MGYU01000044.1, read as the reverse complement.
CAACGACACCAGACCTGGATACTGGAACAATGCACGCACATGGTTGAAGAAAACAAACTGAAAGCCCATGTCAGCGAAATCCTGCCATTCGAACAGGCCCACCTCGCCCATCAAAAAATAGAAACGGGATCGACCACTGGTAAAATAGTTTTGAAAATTGAGTAACCGGATAAAGATTCTGGAATTACATTATTGTATACGGGGAGCACTAACAATAATGAAATCAATCGACGCTGACCTTTTTGATTTCATACATTGATAATCTGCATCACTTATGAAAGCGTTATTGATCCGTATGACACAGTCACTCATATTTATCCTTGTTTCGGTCTGGGTATTGCTTTCCCTGCTGCTTTATATCTTTCAGCCGAAATTTGTTTATTTCCCCTACAGCTCACTTCAGGCAACACCCGGAGACGCCGGATTGCCTTATGAAGATGTGTATCTCACGACCAGCGATAATCTGAAGATTCATGGCTGGTATGTTCCACATGAAAAACCCCGTGCAACCTTGCTTTTCCTGCATGGCAATGGTGGCAATATCTCCCACCGGCTGGAAAAACTCTGGATATACAATCAACTGGGTCTTTCAGTTTTTATAATTGATTATCGCGGTTACGGGCTGAGTGAAAGCAGCCCTTCCGAACAGGGGACTTACCTTGATGCCGAAACCGCGTGGAATTATTTAACACAGGAACAACAAATTCGGGCAAGTGACATTATTATCTACGGGGAATCACTGGGTGGTGCGGTAGCGGCCTGGCTGGCCACCCGGGTAGAGGCCGGTGCATTAATTATTGAATCCGTATTTACTTCAATCAGGGATATGGGAAAGCATTACTATCCCTATATGCCGGTTACCCTGATTGCCCGCATAAAATACCCGGTAATAGAGTATATCAGGGAGGTTCTGTGCCCGGTGCTGATCATACATAGCCCCGCTGATGATATTGTGCCATTTCATATGGGCAAGGCAGTGTATGAGGCAGCCAACCAACCCAAGGACTTTCTTGAGATTACCGGAGATCATAATGGAGGCTTCATGCAAAGCGGCGATGTTTATATTAATGGCCTCAATCGATTTATTTTGACACACATGGACCGGCCGTTTGGCCAGCAAGCAGATATTGAATAACTCATCACATCATTCGCTCGAGGTTTTTTCCTTACTTGATATGGTGTAAAAACCCAACGAATAATTGTGTTAACTGGATTCTGGCCTGCGCCAGAATGACGGCTTATTAAAAACTAGATTAATGAAAATTCTGGATCAAATAGAACGCGCTGGTAACAAATTGCCGCATCCGGCCACATTGTTCTTGATCGGTACTGCAGTGATCATGGTGCTTTCACAACTGGCGGCAAGTTTCGACTGGTCAGTGTCCAGCCCGATTACCGGTGTATTAACAGCCAATAGCCTGATCTCCAGTGCCGGAATATGGTGGTTGTTCAGTCATATGGTGGAAAATTTTATCAGGTTCCCGCCATTGGCGATTGTACTGGTCGGCATGCTCGGTATCGGCATGGCCGAACGTACCGGATTACTCTCTGCCATATTGCGTTATGTAATTGTGCATACGCCACCCGCATTGCTCACACCGGTAACGATGTTTCTCGGTATCATGTCATCAGTTGCTGTTGATGCAGGATATGTGGTGCTGCCTCCGATCGCTGCTGCTCTTTATCTGGCCGCAGGACGATCACCGTTAACAGGTATCGCAGTTGCCTTTGCCGGAGTTTCGGCCGGTTTCAGTGCCAACCTGTTTATTACGGCGCTCGATCCATTACTGGCCGGTTTTACCCAGAGCGCAGCGACCATTATCGCACCGGATTATCAGGTTGCCGTGACTGCAAACTGGTGGTTCATGATCGCCTCGACCATCGTGCTGACCCTGACCGGCTGGCTGGTGACGGCCCGATGGGTGGAACCGATGAGCAGTAAATACAGGACGATTGAGGTGGATACTGATGTGATCGACACCTACCGGGCTACATTTGAATCAAAAGGTCTGCGTAATGCACTGATTGCGCTGATTGTGACCCTGGTTATTTTTGTTCTGTATATCAAGATACCCGGCGCGCCGTTACATGGCGAGGGTAACCGCTTTGCACGCTGGATAGAAGTGACTGTACCGTTATTGTTCCTGGTCTTTGTGATCCCCGGAATAGTATTCGGCATCAGCACCAGACGGATTAAAAATGACAAGGATGCCGCCAATATCATGGGTGATACCATTGCAGATCTTGGTCCTTATATTGTGCTGGCTTTTTTTGCTGCCCAGTTTATCGAATCATTCAAATACAGTGGCCTGGGTGAAATGCTGGCCATTTCCGGCGGCCAGGTACTGGCCGCAGTCCAGATCCCGGCACCGGTCTTACTGAGCAGTTTTATATTGCTGACCATGTTTGCCAACCTCTTCATCGGCTCGGCGTCGGCGAAATATGCTTTCCTCGCGCCGGTCTTTGTCCCCATGCTGATGCTGGCCGGATTCAGCCCTGAACTGGTGCAGGCGGCCTATCGTGTAGGGGATTCAGTCAGCAATGTGATTACACCATTGAATCCATACATGATTATTGTGCTGGCACTGGTCCAGAAATACGTAAAAGGTTCCGGTATGGGCACACTGATAGCGATGATGCTGCCCTATACCGTGGTATTCGGAATTGTCTGGGGCATACTTCTGGTTGGCTGGCTGTTACTGGGTTTCCCGTTGGGCCCGGGTGGCGGCCTGCATTTCAACTTTTAAGTGATATGATGTTAGAATCCGCCGTCCCGCCAATCCAATATTAAATAGCAGATAAAAGACCATGCCCAAGAAACCGATATATAAAATCATCTTTCACAACCAGGACAAGATTTTCGAGGTTTATGCCAAACACATATATCAGGGAGAACTGTTCGGTTTTGTTGAGATAGAAGAACTTGTCTTTGGTGAGAAGGCATCACTGGTGGTCGACCCCTCTGAAGAAAGCCTGAAGACGGAATTTGCCAATGTCAATCGTACTTACATCCCGATGCATTCCATTATCCGTATCGACGAAGTGAATAAACAGGGGACCGCCAGGATCAAGCAGGGTACGGAACAGAGTGGAAATGTCACGACGTTGCCCATTTATACCAAAGGCACTGATACCAGCAGAAAAACCTGAACCTGGCAGGTGTTCTGTTTTATTTCAATCAGGGATGCAGCAGGAAACTGCCGCGGCTACGCACGAAACGACAATAAAGTTTTAACATGATGCACAACAGCGCTGGCGTTACCTTCGACGTTGTAACCCCCTTCCAGTACTGAAACTATACGTCCGTCACAAAACTCGTCTGCCAGTGACATAGCGATCCGGGTCAGCTCTTCAAATCCTGCATCAGTGATATTGAAACAACCCAGCAGATCATCCACCCTGCTGTCGAAACCGGCAGATATCAGGACCATGTCCGGTTTGAATTTTTTTGCCGCGGGGACAAGCCTGTTTTCAAATGCATGGATGATATCTGTGTCTGTTGTATCACAATCAAGATGAACATTGATATTGTACCCTAATCCTGCTCCCTCCCCTTTTCTTTCCGGATTGCCCGTGCCCGGATAAGCCAGGTAGTCATGGGTTGAGAAATACAATACGCCCGGATCACTGTAAAATGCGGCTTCGGTAGCATTCCCGTGATGATAGTCCCAGTCAATAATCAGGATTTTCTCCAGCTTGTATTTTTGCTGCGCATAACGGGCCGCAATGGCAATGGCATTGTAGAAACAAAAACCTTCTTCCCTGCCAGTATTATCCGCATGATGCCCGGGTGGCCGGGTTGCGCAAAATGCATTTCTCAGACGACCCTGGCAGACAGCGTCAACGGCTGACAATACACCACCCACAACGGCGAGCGCCACCGGGTGAATTCCTGGGTAATTATTCCTGATGCTGGCCACATGTTGCCGGGTATGGATTGTATAGAGATAAGATTCAACACCGGTTAACAAGGGCAGATGTTCCAGCTGCGGTAACAACCCTGAATCCAGCATGGCCTTTTCCACCGCTATCAGGCGCTGTGGGGATTCCGGATGGTCCGGGGCAAGATGATGTTGCAGATAAATCTTGTCGGATATATATCCGGTGCGCATACGCTGTTCCTCCACTGCTGCAAATGCATAACGCAAAGATGATAATGCCAGACATGTGCCCGCGCTATACTGTATAAATTTTCTACGGTTCATTATTTTACCGGATCATCAATAATTGAAATAAATCTGTTAAACATCAAATTCAATTGGATTACAATCGGCTGGCACAGTCTGCACAATACAGTAAATTATTATGACAAATAAAGACCTGGATCATCTACCTATATACGGATATTTGATTATTTGTGTATTTTTGATGCTATTTTCTCTGCCCGTCCTGGCAGAGTGGGATATCGTTACCCATACCAATATCGACAGTGATGTACAGACCAAGGTGGCACATACTGAAAACAGTGAAGGCTACAGTCTGGAGATATACCGGGACGCCAATAAAGTCATCCGTGCACGCTTCAGTATGCTGAACAACCTGAACCGTCTGGATGGGAAGAACTGCCCGACATATCAGGTTGATAAACGTAAACCTGAAAACACATCCATTAATGATGCACCCTGTATAGCCCATCGCAAATGGGGTGAATTTATACTCGGGTATATCTCAGGCGAAGAGGTCACATCTACATTTCTGCATAACATCATGAATGGCAGTAAAATCACATTTCGTTTTATTCTCGAAAATTCAGGTTACACCGAAACATCATTTTCATTATTGGGTTCAAAACGCACACTGACAGAAGCGTTGGGCTCCAATCTGAAAGTACTCACAGATAGTGGCTTCTCTAATTAACAATCAGCCGTTGTCTGTGTGATTATTTACCATTATCAGCATCTTGAATTTATCCATACGCACGCTTGATTCATTACAGGATGTTCCTGCAACAGAATGGAATAATCTTGTTCCTGATGATAATCCTTTCCTGCGGCATGAGTTCCTGTATGGACTCGAACAATATAAATGCCTGGATAATCATGGCTGGTACCCTGCACATATACTGGCCTGGTCCGATGGCACACTTGTTGGTGCATTACCGCTTTACATTAAAACCAATTCAATCGGTGAATTTGTATTTGACTGGAGCTGGGCGGATGCCTATGAACAGGCTGGCCGGCAATATTATCCAAAACTGGTCTCTGCCATTCCATTTACCCCGGTAACCGGTCCCCGGTGTCTCGTAAACCAGCATACTGCGAACAGTCTGGACGTCAGCAAACAGATTTATTTCGCCGCAAGGAAATTTGCTGAAGACTCCGGCGTTTCCGGCCTGCATTATCTGTTCCCGGATGAAGCTGAATGCTTGTTGTTAGCTGCTGATGGATTGTTGAAACGTAAGGCCTGTCAGTACCTCTGGTTTAATCATCATTACCATGATTTCGAGGAGTTCCTGCAAACGCTGAATTCGAAAAAACGCAGGCAACTGAAAAAGGAACGCCGCACATTACTCGATGCAGGGATTAAACTGGAGATATTACATGGTAATGAGATCACCCCCCGTCACTGGGCCATCTATCATCAGTTTTATACCTCTACGTTTTATCGTAAATGGGGTGAACCAAGATTTACACTGCCTTTTTTTGAATCATTAAGCAGGACTTTACCTGACGCTACTTTGCTGTTTATGGCGCTGTACCAAAACGAATATATAGCCGGGGCATTCGCCATGAGAGGCACAGAAACACTCTACGGCCGCCATTGGGGATGTAACAGCCAGTTCCAGTTCCTTCACTTTGAATTATGCTACTATCAGACTATCGACTATTGTATACAGCATGGTCTCAAAAAACTGGATGCCGGTGTCCAGGGTGAACACAAGATCAGCCGGGGTTTTGTTCCTGTCACCACCTGGTCTGTGCACTGGATAGCCAATGAACAATTTCGCTGTGCCATACAGAATTTTCTGGAACATGAGCAACAATATATTGAAGATTATATGAACGAATTATCCACTCACCTCGCTTACAAGGCTGTATAGGGAAAATGGCCAGGGCTTACCCCAGATCTAACCAGCTTTACTGGGTAAAGGATAATATTATTGCAGGCGATTTTCCGGATATCAGCAAAGCGCTGAAAGATCCGGACGGATTACTGGCAATCGGTGGAGACCTGGCGCCGGAGAGATTGCTTGATGCCTACGTGCGTGGCATCTTCCCCTGGAATAATGATGTACAACCTGTGTTATGGTGGTCACCTGATCCGCGCTGGGTACTGTTCCCTGAAAATCTCAAAATCTCCAGGAGCCTGCATAAGACCCTGCATAAAGGAATATACGAGATTACGTTCAACAAAAATTTCTCCCGGGTCATAGAGATGTGTGCGGGCCCGAGAAAGAACAGTGACGGGACCTGGATCACACACGGCATTATCGAAGGATTTACCAGATTGCATAAACAAGGTTATGCCCATTCAGTAGAGTGCTGGCATGAAGGAAAACTGGTTGGCGGACTGTACGGCATCGCCATAGACAGAATATTTTTTGGTGAGTCCATGTTCAGCAAAATGAATGATGCCTCTAAGGCTGCATTGGTGCATCTTGTTCGTGTGCTGACAAATCTTGATTTCAAGCTGATTGATTGCCAGGTCTATTCAAAACACCTTGATAGCCTGGGAGCAACACCCATCCCCAGAGATGATTTTGCCGCGATACTGGCTGACTATTGCAAACCCGGTATCAAACCTCACCTGCCGGAACAACCTGTGCCATGAACCTTTCTGTAAATAAACAGGCGCATAATCTGTGCTTCTATGCGACTCCCGAACATGCTTGTATGTATCTGCCTGGCCGGCAGGCTACAACATTGTTTGCCGATCCGGCTTTCCCGATGGACCGGCATATCTATACCCAACTGGTAGCCAAAGGTTTCCGGCGCAGTGGTGAATATATTTACCGTCCCTGGTGCAACAATTGTAATGCCTGTGTTCCGATACGGATCCCGGTGCAAGACCATGTTATGCGCAAAAAACATGCGCGCGTCTGGAAACGCAATCAGGATATAAAAGTCATCACTAAACCACCTGTATTTGAAGAGCCGCATTTTGAACTTTATTGCCGCTATATAAATGCCAGACACAAGGGTGGCGGGATGGACAATCCCGGGCGTAAAGATTATATGGGCTTCCTGGGATCAAACTGGATGGACACCCTTTTTTATGAAATGAAGCTCGCTGACCAGTTGTTGGCTGTCTCAGTCGTTGACCAGATGGATGACGGGCTTTCTGCAGTCTACACCTTTTATGACACTAATTTTTATAAACGCAGCCTGGGGACATTCAGTATATTGTATGAGATCCATGAAGCTGCCCGGCTGGGTTTAAAATGGCTGTACCTGGGTTACTGGATTAAAGGTTGCGCAAAAATGAACTACAAAAACCAGTTCTCCCCGGCCGAGTTTTTGCAGAACAATCTATGGGTGCGCGGTGATTAATGATGATAATTAATGCGGGGTTTTGCCTGATGCAGGAAATTCAGGCACAATTCGCGTCTTTCAATAGTGAGGAATATACATTTTATATGGCAAAAGAAGACCAAATAGAACTGGAAGGCACAGTAATCGAAACCCTGCCCAACACCATGTTCAGGGTGGAACTTGAGAATGGACATGTCATCACCGCGCATATTTCAGGGAAAATGCGCAAACACTATATCCGCATCCTGACCGGCGACAAAGTTACCGTTGAAATGACCCCATACGATCTGACCAAGGGCCGGATTACCTACCGTGCCCGCTAATGATTAGCCTATTTAGCCAGCAATTAATTTAATCTCAAAATCCTGTCTGGCTGTTCACAATATAGCGATTTCGCCTTAATGGTGAACTCACTGTCGCTTCACATCCATACCGTCGTGCGCATGACCCAATCCGGTATTTTAAATTTTATGGTTTTTTTATGGATTTATACTGCTGCCTGGCGCGATTCAGATCGTCTTCCGTATCGATGCCGATACCTGATGATGATCGTGCTTCTTCGACCAGTATGTTTATACCATGATAGAGAGCACGCAATTGTTCCAGTGACTCTCTCTGTTCAAGTTCACATCGAGGCAGTTGGCTATATTCTTTGAGGAACCCTGCCCGGTATGCGTAAAGACCGATATGTCTGAAATATTGCTGTGCCAACCCCTGCTTGTGCCAGGGAACAGGTAACCGGCTGAAATAGATTGCAGCATTATTTTTATTGAATATCACCTTGACCACATTCGGGTTGTTGATCTCCCCTTCATCAGACATTTCTTCGCAGAGTGTTGCTATTTTTTCTGCGGGACAATTAATTAACAACGTTGCAACCTGATTGATCAACTCTGCCGGCATACCCATCTCATCTCCCTGTACATTCACGATAACGGTTTCATCAGGGAACCCAAGCTTTTCAACCACCTCTGCCAGACGATCTGTACCGGACGTATGTGCAACCGATGTCATCACACATTCAGCACCAAACGCTTTTGCCGTGTTGCATATCTGCTGATCATCGGTGGCAATCAGTATCTGATCGGCATTGCTTTTACAGGCAGCAATATAGACATGTTGCAGCAGTGGCTTGCCGCCGATATCCAGCAGCATTTTTCCCGGCAAACGAGTTGATCCGAGCCGGGCCGGGATGATGACCTTGAATTCTTCAGTCACATTAATTGACGTCAGGATGAAAGTTTTTCAACTTCCTCACTGGACAAGGTACGGGCCTCATCTTCCAGCATGACCGGGATACCATCGCGTATGGGATAGGCCAGCCGTGCTGATTTTGAGATCAGTTCCTGCTTTTCCTTATCGTAGATCAGCGGGCCCTTGGTAACAGGACAGACCAGTATATCAAGCAGTTTTTTGTCCATTGATTATGTCCTTCAATAACTTTGAGAAACGATGTTCAAATATATTGTTCATTCTAACATCAATGGCAAGAAACCAGTGATGCTCGCCGGCAAATGCCGTACATTTAACAGCATCTTTTTCCGTCATCACTACCGGTAATCCATCGTCAAAACGGATGTCCTGGCGTGTAAAATGATAATGATCCGGAAACTCATGTTTAATGATGCTCATCCCGCAATTACGCAACATACTGAAAAATCTTGCAGGATGGCCAATGCCAGTCACGGCGTGTACAGTTTTGTTCTTGAACGAATCAACTGTCACTTCCTTATGCGGATCGATCAATGAATGTAATGATTTTGCCAGATATTCCATCGGGTATTCCCCATGTCCTGGATAGCCGTTACTGACGATCATGTCCACTGACCGCAAACGGCGGATGGATTCACGTAAAGGCCCTGCCGGCAAACAACGCCCATTACCAAAACGCCGGATCGAATCGACGACCGCTATCTCGATGTCACGTGCCAGTGCGTTACGCTGCAGGCCATCATCACAAATAATAACATTACAATCCGCGTGCTCCATCAGTTGCACAACTGCAGCATAACGATCCGGTGAAGCAGCCACCGGACAGGCTGTGTGTCTGGCAATGACTACTGGTTCATCACCCACCATATAAGGGTCACTGTCCGGTCTCACCTGCTGCGGCCAATGGCTGGCTGCGCCTCCATATCCCCTGCTGACTATGCCCGGACGAAAATTATTTTTTTTGAGATAGTCCGCCAGCCAGATGACCAGTGGTGTTTTGCCGGTACCGCCTGCCGTGATGTTGCCGACAATAATGACCGGCACGCTGACCCGTTTCACCGGTAACAGACCTGCCTGATAGGCCAACCGGCGTATGGACATAAAAGACTGATATACCCAGCCTAATGGCGCCAATAGTATTGACAGTGGATGTTTTCCGTACCAGAGATCTTCAATAAATTCAGGGGATAGCATTAATCAGTGATATTTATGAATAATGTTATACATATCCTTATTGTGAAGTTGATTATTCCTCGTCTTCATCAGTCTTGCGCGTGGCGAAGGTAATCCTGACCAGGTTCAGTTGTCTGGAGGCATCCATCACCTTAATCACCATTTGATGCGGAGTTGCTGCATCGGCACTGATGACAACGGGAGCATCCGGCAGGTTACCCAGTGCATCGTATATCCCCTGCTTAATCGTTGATATCTGCGTATTTACCAGTTCCTTGCCATTGATATAGATGCGTGACTGGGCATCAATTGATACATTGATTGAATCCGGTTTGGGCTGGGTCAGCTCTTTGCTGGCCTCCGGGAGAGTAATATTAATCTCTGATTCACGTTCGAAAGTGGTTGAAACCATGAAAAAAATCAGCAACAGAAAAACGACATCAATCAACGGGGTGATATCAAGCTCTACATCCTGTTTTTTATGGGGCTGAAAATTCATACTGTACCGGTTTCCTCAGTGCCGGTGTCTTTCTCCCGCATCCCATGCATGACTTCCACCATCTTCAATGCTTCCTGTTCCATGGTCATCACCAGATCATCCACCTTGCCCCGGAAATAACGATGAAACATCAGTGATGGAATGGCCACCGATAACCCTGCAGCTGTGGTGAGCAGTGCTGTTGATATACCATCGGCCAGAACACTCGGATCACCGACGCCCAGTGTCGTGATCACGGCAAACACCTTGATCATGCCGAAGACTGTACCAAGCAGACCCAGTAACGGGGAAATAGACGCAATCGTCCCCAGAGTATTTAAAAACCGTTGCAGTTCATGCGCAACCTGCCGGCCAACCTCTTCTATGCTTTCCTTCATGACATCCCGTGAATGTTGCCTGTTCACCAGGCCTGCCGCCATAACACGGCCCAGTGGAGAACTGGCGCGCAGAGCATTGATGCGTTTTTTATCCAGGTGCCCGACCTTTTCCCATTGCCAGACCTGTGCCACCAGATTTCCTGGTACAATACGTTTCTTTCTTAATGACCAGAATCGCTCTGCGATAATGGCAAGAGAGATAATAGAACATAATGTGATTGGCCACATAAGCCAACCGCCTGCCTTCATGAGTTCCAGCATTCATTACTCCCGGTTTGTTTTCGAATATTCAGGAAAACTCTGAACAAGCCTCAAAATTTTTTGAGTCGTCATTCTGGCGTATGCCAGAATCCAGGTAAAACAATTATTTACTGGATGCTGGTATTCACCAGCATGACGTTAAAATGCTTATTTAGAACTTCCCAACTTATCTACCGTGTGCCAGAACCGTCTGGCGCTGTGCCGGTGGCTCATAATTGACACCCCGGACTGATTTATTTTAATTTTCACGGCTCCATGCCTGGCAGTATCATACATACTGACACCCCTGTTCTCATACCGCTCTATTATATCCTGATTCGGGAATTTGAATCGATTACGATAACCCACCGGGAATAACACAATTTCTGGTTCGACAGTATTGATAAACCCGATCGTGGATGAACTCTTGCTGCCATGATGCGGAGCCACCAGTATTTGCGCAGACAGTTCATCGCCGTAATTGTTCACCAGCCGGTTTTCCACCTGTTTTTCAATATCACCACTCAGCAAAATCGCCTGGTTGCCAGTACTGACTTTCAACACACATGAACGGTTATTGCCTGTAAACCTGTCCGATTCGGACGGGTGCAGTATGCGGAAATCCACACCATCCCATTGCCAGGACTGTCCTGCCCGGCATTCTCGCAGGGAATGGTGGCTGATTTTGTCCGGGACACTGGTCAGGACCGGTGTCTGTGGAAATGCCGCCAGAACATCCTTGCTGCCGCCGATATGATCATTGTCACCATGGCTGATAATCAGTCTGTCGATGTGCCGGATATGCGCCTGCCTGAGATAAGGCACCACCACGGCCGAACCGGCATTGAAATCCTCGCTGAATCTTGCCCCGGTATCATAGACCAGGGTGTGTTTGCGGGTCTGGACCACAGCAGACAGCCCTTGCCCGACATCAAGCAGTGTAAACCATAATTCATTTTCAGCCGGGTTTTGCTTGAGCGGAAAGATCAGGGGCAATAACCAGACCAGCCCGATCCAGCGGGCCGGCAGTCCGGCCGGTTGCAGCAATATCATGATCCCGATAATGGCCGCTGCCAATACCCAAACTGAAACTGAGGCATGTTGCCAGACAGCGTAATCCATCCCCGCCAGCCATTCGAGAAATGGCCACAATAAACCCAGGGCAGACTCCGCCAGTTGCAGGCAAAACCTGCCAACCGGTTCACTCAGGTTAATCAGGACAGTCCCTGACAGCACCAGCGGTATTACGATAAAACTGACCCAGGGGATGGCGATCAGATTGGCCAGGAAACCTGCCACTGAATATTGCCCGAACAACAGCACCAGTAATGGCAGCAAACCGATGGCAATCAGGTATTGTGTCCGGCCCCAGCGCCACCAGAGATTATTTGTGTCTACCCGGCATGACATGCCGTAAGCAATGATGGCAATCGCAGAAAATGACAACCAGAATCCAACATCCAGGGTGGCAAAGGGATCAATGATCAACACCAGAACCAGTGCGGCACAGAATATTTGTGAGATGGGATAACGGCGATGACTGAACAAGCCCAGCATGATAACCGTTACCATAATCAGGGCCCGTTGTGTGGGAATAGACAGTCCGGCCAGCACGGCATAGCCGGTCGCGCCCATGATCGCTGCCACCATGGCGATGCGTGGCGCGGGAATATAGAGCGGCAGAATACCGCCCACTGACCAGAGTCTCCGGGCCAACAGATATAACAGGCCGGCCACCAGACCAATGTGCAGGCCGGAGATGGCCAGCAGGTGATTGGTACCGGTCCTGATCAGGGTGTCCCGGGCATGACTCTGAATCAGGCTTCGATCACCGAGGCCTAATGCAATTATCAACCCGGCAAAGGCAGGGTCATGGCTATGAGTGCTGATACCCGCGCGTAAAAAATAGCGCAACCGGTTAACGTACTGCCCCTTACTGAACCCGGTATAGTGGTTCTCCCCTTTATCCGGCACATAACCCGTAGCCCGGATCCGGTGCTGGAACAACCAGCCTTCATAGTCGAAGCCACCCGGATTACTGAAACCATAAGGCCGCTTGAGGCGAACGGTTAAGCGCCATATTTGTCCTGGCATGAGATTTTCAGGGGCCCCATACCAGCTCAACCTGACCTTACCGGGTCCGGCATGGCTTTGCCCATTTGTGGACAGCAATTGTCCAATCTGGAATTCAAACCTTGCACCCCGGTCCCGGTATTCCGGCAGGGACACCACACGGCCTTCTGCAATCAGTGTTTTACCCTCAAGGTCAACATTGAGTTCATCAGAAAGTATTATGCCGGCCCGGAACATGGCCCAGAAACACCCCAGAAGGATAAAACCGGCAATGCGCAATCCTTTATGGGTGCAAACCAGGCAAAGTATCAAAACCGGCAGAAGAACGCATTGCAGCCAGACCGGTGGTAATTCGGGGAACTGGTGAGTAAGCAGAATACCCAGGAGAAAAGCGATTGTCCCTGTACGCATGTAAAATCCTTTTTTTAAAAATCCAATAAACAGAAATCCGGTTTGTTTAAAATATTTTCTATATAATACCGCGTTTTTTAGATGCCGATACTTTACCCGAGCATGAGCCTGAGATCATTTTTTAAACGTTACCTGCCTGAACACCACAAGATTCGGGAACATCAGTATATACGTCATTTCGGATCATTATTACATGATCCCAATATCTGGCACCTGACCCGCCGTTCTTCCGCCGGAGGTGTGGCGGCAGGATTATTCTGTGCGTTCATTCCCATGCCCATTCATATGATCGTAGCGGCCGCAGTGGCGATCCTGTTCCGTGTGAACCTGCCGCTGGCGGTGATCTTCACCTGGGTAACCAACCCGCTGACTTTTGCGCCCATCTTCATCTTTGCTTACAAACTGGGCACAAGGATACTGGATGTACCGGAACGGCAAGTCGAATTCGAACCGGTATTGCACAAATTAATCCATATCTGGGAACCACTGTTTCTGGGCAGTTTTATTCTGGCTTCCATCAGCGCACTTATCGGATATGTCGCCGTCAGGATGCTATGGCGTCTCACAGCAGTGAGAAAATGGGAAGAGAGGAGGAAAAGGAATATCAAGAATACAGAAGACAGGAGTCAGGAGTCAGGAAATTAACGCCGCAATTCACCGGTGCATTTGTAGCTAACGCAGTGAGCGAATAATGCGTCCGAGTGAAATTGCCTTGTTAGGCAATTACAATTTTTCCATTCGAAGCTGCTCACTATGAATTTTTACCCATTCAGCCGCCGCCTTTCTTGCCTGCTTGGCTTGCCCTGGATATCTGCCCGTTAAAAGCTTGCATATAAACGAAAAAATAACGCTAACAATCCAAAAAACAATTGAGATGCCCACTACAAACCATGCATAGACGGCATTTTCAGTATTATCAGTAATTGTGAACCATATTACAGCTATCAAAACCATTGCTTGAGCAGCCGTACCGAGCCAACCCCACAGGGTTCGAATGAGCCCGCAGAAATCGGAAATACGATTTCTAAGTAACTCGCTGCTAAATTTTTCAGAAGATAGTTGAAGGAGCTTTGGTGCCAGTTCCTCGCTATCTAAGTCTTCGACCGGAACACCTAGACTAACGGACATCTCTTCTGTCACCTGTTTTTGATTCCTATCAGTTTCCCAAGCGGCTATGAGAAGGACGACAAAGCCAAAGGCTACTACAGCAATGAGAGATCCCAATATATGTGCAATTGCGATAAGTGTTTCCATAGTATCTATATTAATTAACAGGGTCAGACTCACTGCTGTCCCACTAACGCCGGGCCAAGGCCAAAGCAAACTGAGGCGATATGTTTTTATCCGGTTTGCGTTTTTCAAAAAGTTCTCT
>MGYU01000043.1 GCA_001801885.1 Gammaproteobacteria bacterium RIFCSPLOWO2_12_47_11 | reverse complement strand
CATCGGTGGGCTGTCGGTGGGCGAGCCGCATGAACTGATGCTGGAGATGTTGTCTCATATTACACTGCAGATGCCTGCGGATCGTCCGCGTTACCTAATGGGTGTCGGTACACCGGAAGACATGGTGGAAGCAGTAAAACGCGGTATTGATATGTTTGATTGTGTCATGCCGACCCGTAACGCACGCAATGGCCATCTGTTTACCTCAACCGGTGTGTTGCGCATACGTAATGCCAGACACCGTCAGAGTACACTACCCGTGGATGCAGAATGTGGCTGTTACACTTGCCGGAATTACACCCGCGCCTATCTGCATCATCTGGATAAAACAGCCGAAATGCTGGGCGCCAGGCTCAATACCATACACAATTTATATTATTATCATGCGCTGTTGCGCGGCCTGCGAGAGGCGATAGAGCAGGGGGTGTTAACCACGTTTATTAACGATTTTTACAGGAAACGTGAGAAAAACCCGGAGTCTGTGTCATAATAGCGCGCTTTAAATTTCAGGGTGTCTTCATGCTAGAGTTCTTCATACAAAATGCCTGGGCACAGGAAACCCCGCCAGCGGGAAGTGGCTTTATGAGCCTGTTACCGTTGATTCTGATTTTCGTTGTATTTTATTTTTTCCTGATCCGGCCACAGATGAAGCAGGCCAAGGAACACAAACAGATGGTCGAGGCGCTGGCCAAGGGCGATGAGGTTGTCACCAGCGGCGGTATGCTGGGCAAGATTACCAAAATAGGCGACAGCTTTATTCATGTTGAAATTGCCCCGAATATCGAGGTAAAGGTACAAAAACATTCTGTCTCTGCAATACTGCCGAAAGGGACCCTCAAGACACTTTGAAACAATGAATAATAATCTGAAGAAATTAATTTTTAGCTAATCACATTATGAATCGTTACCCAACCTGGAAATACGTGTTGATCGCCATTATTATCATAATCGGCATTATCTATTCCTTTCCGAATATCTACGGCAGCGATCCTGCCCTGCAAATATCCTCTTCACGTGGTGCAGAAATCAGTGAACTTACCGAGCTGCAGGTGCAAATTGCATTCGATGAGGCCGGTATCAAACCGCAGAGTTATGAGATCAACCCGAATAATCTCCTGATCCGGTTCGCGGATGAAGAGACACAACTCAGGGCGCAGGATGCTGCCAGGAATGCCCTTGACAGAACTTATGTCGTGGCGCTCAATCTTGCTCCATCCACGCCTGATTGGTTGCGAAAACTGGGTGCTGAACCAATGTTTCTCGGTCTTGATTTGCGTGGTGGTGTGCACTTCCTGATGGAGGTTGATATGAATGCCGCAATCAGCAAGGCTGAGGAACGCTATGTCTCTGACTTCCGCAGTTTATTCCGTGAGAACAAAATCCGTTACCGGACCATCAGCCGCAGGGATCAGGGTGGTGTGCTGGTTCGTTTCCAGAATTCCGCCGAGCAGGAAAATGGCGTCAAGCTGATCAATAAGAATAATCCTGAAGTAAAGGTGGACAGCAGCGTAAGTGAAAGCGGTGAATTCCATGCACTTGTTACCCTGTCGGAACAATCTATCATCGAGACCAGGACGAATGCGTTACAGCAAAATATCATCACACTGCGCAAACGCGTTAACGAACTCGGTGTTGCCGAACCGGTAATACAACAACAAGGTGATCGGCGGGTGGTGGTTGAGTTACCCGGTGTACAGGATACCGCACGTGCGAAGGATATCCTGGGTGCGACAGCGACACTGGAATTCCGTATGGTGGATGACGCTCATTCCGTGCAGGATGCACTGGATGGCCGGGTGCCGGCCGGTTCAAAGCTTTATTATGACAGGGATGGCCAGCCCATGTTGCTGAGCAAACAGGTGCTCCTGACCGGCGATCATATTATTGATGCAGCATCCGGTATTGACCAGGCGAGTGGTGGCCCGGATGTGACTATCACGCTGGATGGCAAAGGTGCCCGTATCTTCAGTGCCGCGACACGCGATGAGGTCGGCAAACGCATGGCGGTGGTTTTCATTGAAACCAAGACTGAAACGGTTATGGAAGATGGTACAGCGGTAAAGAAAAAGGAAACCATTGAAGAAGTAATCAATGCCGCTACCATCAAGGAACAATTGGGTAAAAGATTTCATATCACCGGTCTCGACTCAACCCAGGAGGCGCGCAATCTGGCCCTGTTACTACGTGCCGGGGCCCTTGCTGCGCCGATAGAGATCATAGAAGAACGGACAGTCGGCCCAAGTCTGGGGCAGGACAATATCAAACAGGGCTATGAGTCTGTGATCATTGGATTTACCCTGGTACTGATTTTTATGGTTGTTTACTACAGGCTTTTCGGACTGATTGCCAATGTGGCATTGACACTCAATGTGGTATTACTGGTGGCACTCATGTCGATGTTGCAGGCGACACTGACCATGCCGGGTATTGCTGGAATCGTGTTGACTGTCGGTATGGCAGTCGATGCCAATGTTCTGATTTTTGAACGTATCCGGGAGGAAATCAGCAACGGAAATTCACCCCAGGCAAGTATCCACGCCGGATTTGAAAAGGCATTTTCATCCATTGCTGATGCCAACATAACCACTCTTATTGCGGCCCTGGTCTTGTTCAGCTTTGGTACCGGACCCATTAAAGGTTTTGCTGTGACGTTATCCCTGGGCATTATCTGTTCCATGTTTACCGCCATCATGGTCAGTCGAGCATTTATTAATCTGCTCTATGGCGGGCGTAAAGTACAAAAATTAATGATTTAACAAGATCGCAGCTATGAAATTTATCACAAAAACAAATTTTGATTTTATGGGCAAACGCAGGATCGCCTGCTGGTTGTCAGGAATATCCAGTGTTGTATTAGTAGTTCTGTTTATGGTTCAGGGCCTGAATTATGGTATCGATTTTACCGGCGGGACGATTGTTGAGGTTGGTTATACACAGGAGGCTGATTTGACCAAGGTCCGTAATATTCTGGTCCAGTCTGAATTCAGTAATGCTGTTGTCCAATATTATGGTGCAGCAACAGACGTGCTGGTGCGTATTCCCCCGCATGAAGGGTTGAACAGTGCGGATATCAGTAACAAATTAATCGAACTGCTGGGCAGCAGCCAATCCATTGAGATACGAAGGGTTGAATTTGTCGGACCGCAGGTCGGAGATGAATTAAGGGAAGACGGTGGTTTGGCCATGATCTATGCATTGCTTGGTATTCTACTTTATGTTGCCATCCGTTTTCAGACACGGTTCGCCATTGGTGCTGTTGTCGCCACTGTACATGATGTAATTATTACTGTTGGTTTTTTCGTGGTTACCAGAATGGAATTTGACCTGACGGTACTGGCAGCTGTCCTCGCAGTGATTGGTTATTCATTGAATGATACGGTAGTAGTGTTTGATCGCATCCGTGAGAATTTCCACAAGCTACGTAAGGCCACACCAGTCGAAGTGATGAATGTGTCATTAAACGAGACCTTGAGTCGTACTATCATGACTGGCCTGACAACATTACTGGTACTCGTTGCCTTGTTTCTCTTTGGTGGTGAGACCCTTCTGGCTTTTTCGACAGCATTGATTATAGGTATCCTCATAGGCACATATTCGTCTATTTATATTGCCAGTCCAGTCACCCTGGCACTGGGTGTCAGCAAGCAAGACTTGATGCCGGTGGTTAAGGAAGGGACCGAAGCAGATAATCGTCCATAATGATTCTGCTCACCACCCTGATCCGTGGTGAGAATTTACACTGGCAAACTTCAAAGGTAATCGATGAAGATTGTTGCTGACATTCAAATCCCTCTCGTCCAGCAGGCCTTTTCAAAAATTGGTGATCTGCAACTCTGTACTGGCCGTACTATCACATCTGAGCTTGTCAAAGACGCTGATATCCTGCTGGTACGTTCAGTGACTCCAGTGAACGCCAGTCTCCTGGACAATAGCCGTGTTAAATTTGTAGCCACCGCCACCAGTGGCACAGATCATATTGATTTCGGGTATTTGCAAAAATCCGGTATCGGATCTGCCTCCGCCCATGGCAGTAATGCCCAATCCGTTGTTGAGTATGTCCTGAGCAGTCTGTTTATCCTGGCTGAACAGCAAGATTTCGATCTGAGAAAAAAAACGGTGGGCATTATCGGCCATGGAGAAGTGGGTTCTTGTCTGCGGAAAGCACTGGGTGCTATCGGCATTGAAAATCTTGTTAATGACCCGCCGTTGAAAGACGAAACCGGCGATTCTATGTATGTGGAACTGGAAGATGTAATGAAGATGGATATTATTTCATTGCATATACCATTGACAAATATTGGCCCATATTCGACCAGATATCTCTTGGATAAAAAAATTTTTGCGGGTTTGAAACAGGATGCCATATTAATCAATACTTCACGTGGCGGGGTTATCAATGAAACTGTCTTGAAACAACATATTAATCATTACCGGAAATTCTCAACTGTACTGGATGTCTGGGAACATGAACCTGAAATAGATCAGGAATTACTGGCAAAAATTCATATCGGTACACCACATATTGCAGGCTATAGTACTGACGCAAAAATCCGGGCAACGGCAATGATTTATAACGAGACCTGTAATTATTTTAATATTCCAAAAAACTGGAAGCCGGCAGGTGGACTGCTTGACGCAGGTATACAGGAATTAAAAATTAACAGTGAGGTGAGTGATTTTGATGCAATAGCAATGACTGTGACTGCCCATTATGATGTCAGAAGTGATGCAGCTGCCTTACGCAGGGTTATGGAGATAGACAGGGGGGAAGCCGGATATTATTTTGATGAATTGAGAAAAAATTATCCTCTGCGCCGGGAGTTTTCTGCAACAATCGTAATGTTGCCGGCAAACCGGCGCAATCTGGCAAATATACTTTCGCAACTGGGTTTTACGGTGATTAAACAGTGATTCATGAACTTACCAGGCTGGGCTTTCTGGTTTCAGGGCGCGGCAGTAATTTGCAGGCTATCATCCAGGCCTGCAAAGACAAGAAACTGTATGCCGAACCGGCTGTCGTTATCAGCAATAATGCCTCTGCCGGGGCATTGGATATCGCCCGTAGCGAATCCATCCCGGCTATTCATATCAGCCGGAATACTCACCCGGATATTGATCAGCTGGATCGGGCTATTACCGAAACTTTGCAACAGCATCAGGCAGACCTGGTCATTCTTGCCGGATATATGAAAAAGATTGGCCCTGTTTTGTTAAAGGCGTACAGGAACAGGATCATTAATATCCATCCTTCACTGTTGCCAAAATTTGGCGGGCAGGGGATGTACGGGATGCGGGTGCATGCGGCAGTGCTTGCTGCCGGGGAGCGGGTGACCGGAGCTACTGTGCATCTGGTTGATTATGACTATGATAGTGGGCCAATATTGGGACAACGGCAGGTTGAAGTGTTGGCTGGCGATAATCCGGAATCACTGGCGATACGTGTGCTAGCTGCAGAACATGCGTTATTAGTTGAAGTGTTGCAGGATATTATAAAAGGCAAAATAATCCTGCCTGATCACTGATATAAAATTATCCAGTATAGATTACGGCTTGGGGTAAAAAGACATGGATATACCGGAACTTACCAGGGAAGAACAACTGCTGGCAGAGATCAGAGATATACTGAAACAGCGCTGACAGATTATTCTACAGTAATGGTGACCGGTTCCGAGATCACCGGTGGATTGTGCGGCACATGGGTATAATCACCGAGCAACAGTTGCAAGGTATGTTTGCCGGGGGTCAGTGTTAATTCAGTTTCAGTCTGGCCTTTGCCGAAATGCAGATGATGATCATCAGCCGGTACCGGCTGATCCAGCGGGGGCAGGATAGTGTCTATCAGCAAATGATGGTGTCCGGTGTACTCCGCTTGTATGCCGGCAGGGGCAACCCCCATATTTTTCAGTCCAAAGCTGACAACAACCGGGTTTTTGACTGTTGCTCCATCGACGGGTGATATAATATAAAGCTGTGCATCAGCTGGCGCGCTGGATTGCGCCATCACAGCAGTGGTTATGAAAACAAGCAATAAGGGTAATAACAATATTTTTGGCACCAGTATCCTCCCGCATTCTTGATTTTATGCAGTGTAGCATACACAAAACAGCCAGATTATAAATAATAATAAATTTATGATTAACCGCATTTCGTCACTCTATGACCGGATTGTATTGGGTCAACCCATCGCAATGCTGGTATTCCTTTCATGCATTTTCATATTTTTTGCCTGGCACGCGCGTGATTTCAAACTTGATGCATCGGCTGATTCGCTGTTACTTGAGGATGATGAGGATCTCAGGATATTCCGTGACCTGGGTGATCGTTACAAGACCAGGGAGTTTCTGTTCGTTACATTTACACCGACAGAAGATCTGTTTTCTGAATCTTCCCTGCTACAGATCAGGAAACTGCGCGACGATTTAAAGCAACTGCCATTAACGGAATCAGTGATCTCCATTATAGATGTCCCATTAGTCAAGCAAGTGGGAGGCACTTTATCTGATGTTGCCAGTAATTACAGAACACTCGAAAGTGAAGATGTGGATGTAAACCGTGCCAAGGACGAGCTTCTGAACAGTCCGATATTCAGTCAACTGGTCATCAGTCAGGATGGCCTGACCACAGCACTGCAAATCAACCTCAAGGACAATCCCGAGTACAGCGATCTTCAGAAAAGAAAAAACAGGTTGTTATATAAAAAGAAAAAAGGCCTGTTAGATAAGGAAGGTGACGAGCAGTTGTCAATAATTCTTGCTAAATATGAAAAAGTGAAAAAAATAGCGGCACAACAAAACCACGAGAACATCAAAAAAATAAGAGAGATTATGCAGACCTACCGGCAGTATGGCGTTCTGTATCTCGGTGGTGTTCCAATGATTACGGATGACATGATCACCTATATAAAAAACGATCTTGTTGTATTCGGTTTTGGTGTATTTATTTTTCTGGTGCTGATGCTGGGTATCATATTCCGCCGCAAGCGCTGGGTAACGCTTCCATTGATAAGTTGTATCTATGCCGGACTGTTAATGATCGGATTGCTGGGGCTGGTTGGCTGGCAGGTCACAGTTATATCGTCGAATTTCATTTCACTGATGTTGATAAGCACTATGGCAATGAATATCCATCTGGTCGTACGCTATCGGCAATTGCGAAATGATTATCCGGAAAAATCCCAGAGGGAACTGGTTGCCGAGATGGTTAATAAAATGGTCTGGCCATGTTTGTATACGGCGTTGACGACCATTATGGCATTTACCTCGCTGGTAGTGAGTGATATCAAACCGGTGATCGACTTTGGCTGGATGATGACTATAGGGTTGACCGTTACTTTTCTGACGTCTTTCCTGTTATTCCCAAGCTTGCTGGTACTGTTTGATCGCACATCACTCACCAGGGGTGATGATGCACAATTCAGATTTACCGCCATACTGGCACGCATAACAGAAAGGCATGGGAACAAGGTATTGTTTCTATCCGTACTCCTGGCCGGGGTCAGCATTTATGGAATTACCCGGCTGGAAGTAGAAAACAGCTTTATCAATTTTTTCAGTGAAAATACTGAAATTCATCAGGGTTTGAAACTCATTGATAAGAAACTCGGTGGAACAACTCCTTTGGATATTCTTATCCATTTTCCCGCCGAAGTTGACACTGATGCGGATAATGATGATGAAGACGATGAGTTCGATTTGCTGTTCGGGGGTGCTGATCTGGGTAGCGCGGAAGATTACTGGTTTACCCCACACAAGGTAGAACAGGTCAAGCTGGTGCATGATTATCTTGAAGGGCTTGATGCAGTCGGCAAGGTATTATCATTGGCATCCTTGATCAGGGTTGGAGAAGATATCAACCAGGGTACGTTCGATGCCTTTGAACTGGCTATAGTCTACAAGCGCATGCCGGAAGACCTTAAAGGAAACATGATAGATCCTTATATTTCCATTCCGGATAACGAGGCACGTATAAGTATCAGGATCAATGACACACTGGAAGACTTGAAAAGAAATGAATTACTGGAAAAGATAAATACTGACCTGGCTGGCAAGCTTGGTCTGAGTGCTGATGAATTCGAGATTACCGGTCTGATGGTGCTTTATAACAATATGCTGCAGAGCCTGTTTACTTCACAGATTGAAACTCTGGGTGTGGTCATGGCCGGCATTGCCCTGATGTTGCTGTTGCTGTTCCGTTCTTTGTCACTTGCGATCATCGGCATCATCCCGAACCTGCTTGCAGCCGCAATAATTCTTGGTTTGATGGGGCTTGCCGGTATCCCGCTGGATATGATGACCATTACCATAGCTGCGATAACTATAGGTATCGCCGTGGACAACAGTATCCACTATATATTCAGGTTCAGGGAAGAATATACCAGGATTGGCGACTACGTGGCGACTCTGCATTACTGCCATGCCAATATCGGTAATGCAATTTTTTATACTGCCATCACCATCATTATCGGGTTCTCGATACTGGTTTTGTCCAATTTTATACCGACTATCTATTTTGGCCTGCTGACAGCGCTGGCCATGTTTATTGCCTTACTGGCGGCACTGACATTGCTGCCCAAGTTGATTATGTTGTGGCGTCCTTTTTAGGGGTAGCAGATATATATTATTAAAAATCAATATGTTACATTGGTTATCTGCTATGCATCATGGGCAGGGCAGGAAACCTTTCTCTCTGTATATGAACAAACTAGAATATAGGTTTATAAAATTAAATATAATAACCACACCAGTTGCAAAACAAGTAGCGAGTCCGGCAGTTATCTTAACGGGCTTGTCAATATTACTTGAATATAAACAATGATCAGATAAATATTATTTACATGCATTAAAACCAGGAAAAAAAATGAGAACAATATCAGTATTTATGGCCAGCTTTATTTTGGCGGTTAACTTCAATAATGCCTTCGCCACCACACAATCTGCCGAGGAAATTGTCAAGGAGACCGCGGACAGTGTGATCGCACGGCTCACAATAGAACGCACTGAATTGGAGGCACATCCCGAAAAGCTCTATTCCCTTATAAACGAACTGGTAATCCCGCATTTTGATTTTGTGAGCATGTCAAAATGGGTACTGGGCCGGAACTGGCGAGAGGCAACTGAAGGCCAGCAACAAAAGTTTGTTAGCGAATTCCGCACTCTGTTGGTCCGGACTTATGCCAAGGCGCTGCTGGAATATTCAAATGAGACTATTCAGTACTTACCGGTAGAAAATAACCCTGATTCCAATATTGTGGTGGTAAAAACCGAAATTCACCAGCCCGGTAGTAAGCCTGTTCCCATCAATTACAGTATGCATATCAGTGGAGGGGAGTGGAAAGTGGTGGATGTCGTTGTGGATGGCATCAGCCTGATCGCTACCTATCGGGGATCTTTTGCTTCCGAGATCAGGAAAAGCGGCATGGATGCATTGATAGCCAAATTAACAGAACGTAATACGACCGCCACCAATGTGGCAACTCAATGATTGAGTATACAGGGTAGCCCACTGCAGGTTCAGATATTGTTTGGCCACAGTTTGTTCCGCCTAGTTTGCTGTGTGATTGATGTCCGGGTTCCCCCGGGTCATTATTTTTTAATTTTAACCAGGCCTATATCCATCCTGTGCCTTATCCCACCCCTGAACCGGTATTATTGGTTAACTGTTAATCTTGATTCTTTTTATTTCTGTATGGAGATTTTAGGTGCAAATTGACGTGATAAAACAGTTGATTGAAAAAGGGTTAACCGGGTCAGAGGTTATACTTGACGGAGATGGGACACACTTTCAGACGACAGTGGTGAGTGACCAGTTTTGCGGAAAGTCCATGCTGCAAAGGCACCAGATGGTATATAAAGCACTTGGTGACAAAATAGGAAGGGAAATACATGCACTTTCAATACAGGCCTTGACCAGAGATGAATGGGAAAATCAAAAAGGTTTGGGTGTAATCAGATAATCCATGGATAAATTGATTATCAAGGGCGGTATCCCGTTACAGGGGGAAATCAATATTTCCGGCGCCAAGAATGCCGCTTTGCCAATACTGGCATCGACCATACTGGCAGATGCGCCGGTGACGGTGGGTAATGTGCCACACCTGCATGACATTACGACGACGATGGAATTGCTCGGCAGGATGGGTGCGCAGCTCACCGTAGATGAGCGTATGAACATCGAAGTCGACAGCAGTAACATCACCGAATTTTTTGCGCCCTATGAGCTGGTCAAGACCATGCGTTCATCCATACTCGTGCTGGGACCATTACTGGCGCATTATGGCAGGGCGGATGTGTCGCTGCCTGGCGGTTGTGCGATTGGTTCCAGACCGGTCAACATCCATCTACGCGGATTGGCCAGCATGGGTGCTGAAATTGTGGTAGAGGGCGGGTATATCCGTGCCAAGGCAAAACGCCTGAAAGGTGTACACCTGACATTGGACATGGTTACCGTCACCGGCACAGAAAACCTGATGATGGCAGCAACCCTCGCAAAAGGGACAACAATTATCGATAATGCAGCGCGAGAGCCGGAGGTCATCGATCTTGCCAATTGCTTGATCTCGATGGGAGCACAAATCACTGGCGCCGGTACTGACCGTATCGTGATTGAAGGAGTCGTATCACTCTCCGGTACACGCTACAATATCCTGCCGGACCGGATAGAGACAGGCACTTACCTGGTAGGTGCGGCCATGACCGGTGGCAAGATAAAGTTGAAGAATACATGTCCTGAATTGCTGGACTCTGTGCTGGCCAAACTGGTAGAAGCCGGGGCTGATATCAACGGGGACGAAAATTCAATTACGCTGGATATGGGTGGACGCAAACCCAGGGCGGTGGATGTCTATACTTCACCATTCCCGGGTTTTCCGACCGACATGCAGGCACAGTTTACCGCCATGAATTGTATCGCCACCGGCACGGGAACAATCACAGAATCCGTATTTGAGAACCGCTTCATGCATGTGCAGGAATTACAGCGCATGGGCGCCAATCTCAAACTGGAGGGCAATACTGCCATCAGTTGTGGCGTGGACAAGCTGACCAGTGCGCCCGTGATGGCGACTGATCTTCGTGCTTCAGCCAGTCTGGTGCTGGCCGGACTGGTGGCCAAAGGTGAAACTGTTGTCGATCGAATTTATCATATTGATCGCGGTTATGAGACCATAGAGGAAAAACTTGCACAACTGGGGGCACATATCAGGCGATTACCTTCATAGATTGTATTTCCGGTAATCGGCCAATAAATGTTGAGTGGCATGAATACTGGCAGCTATCGGGATCTTCCAACATGAATATAAATGGCAGTCTTACTATTGCAGTTTCCAAAGGCCGGATATTGACTGAAGCCATGCCTATTCTGGAAAAACTGGATATCACACCTGTTGAAGATCCGGCCCGGACCAGAAAACTGGTGCTTAAGACCAACCAGGCAGGTGTAAAAATAATTATCATCCGGGCCACTGATGTGCCAACTTACGTTGAATACGGGGCAGCCGATATGGGCATAGCAGGCAAGGACGTGCTGATGGAATACACCGGCAACGGTGTGTATGAGCCGCTGGACTTACAGATTGCGCTGTGCAAAATGGTTCTGGCTGAACCCAGGCAAAGAAAAACAATCAATGGAAGATTACGTGTCGCGACAAAATATGTGAATACGACACGTAATTATTTTGCCGGTCAGGGCAAGCAGGTTGAGATCATCAAGCTGTATGGTTCAATGGAACTGGCACCGGTATTGGGCCTAGCCGATCAGATTGTCGATCTGGTCGATACCGGTAATACATTAAAGGTAAACGGATTGGTACCGGTAGAAACAATTGCCGAGATCAGTTCCAGGGTGATAGTTAACAAGGCAGCGATGAAGATGAAATATCAGATCATCAAACCGATGCTGAAAGAGATGAATGCATTGGCTGGTAAAAAATGAACATCAGAAGAATGAATACCAGTGCTGCCGGATTTGACGGACAATTCCAGTCATTGCTTGCCCACACGAATGAGCCGGATCCACAGTTAATTGACACAGTTCAAAATATTATCAATGACATCAGACAGCGTGGCGATGTCGCCTTGCTTGAATATACCAACCGTTTTGACCGGCGAAATGCAACGCTTGCCGATCTGGAATTACCTGTATCCATGTTACAGGATGCTATCGAAAATATTCCAGACCAAATGAGGCAGGCCCTGGAAACTTCTGCTGATCGAATTCGTGTTTACCATGAAAAGCAGAAGCAGGAATCCTGGTTATATAAGGATCAGCAGGGTAATACGCTAGGTCAGCAAGTCACCCCGCTTGATCGGGTAGGGGTCTATGTTCCGGGCGGGAAGGCCGCCTATCCTTCCTCTGTGTTAATGAATGTGGTCCCGGCAAAAGTTGCCGGTGTGATTGAAATCATTATGGTTGTTCCCTGTCCACAGGGTGAACATAATCCGTTGGTGCTGGCGGCAGCAGCGATTGCCGGTGTGGATCGGGTGTTTTCCATTGGTGGTGCACAGGCAGTTGCGGCACTGGCATACGGGACAGACACAGTACCCAGGGTCGACAAAATAGTCGGTCCGGGCAACAATTTTGTAGCAACAGCCAAGCGCCTGGTGTTTGGAGTAGTCGGTATCGACATGATTGCCGGACCCTCCGAGATTTTGATTATCACTGATGGTACAGCAGATCCGGACTGGATAGCCATGGACATGTTTGCCCAGTCTGAACATGACGAAGAAGCAAGTTCAATTTTGATTTGTCCGGATGTTGGGTACCTTGATGCTGTGTCCGCCAGTATCGACAGATTATTACCGGCCATGGAACGGTCGGAAATTATCAGTACCGCACTGGAAAATAATGGTGCGCTGATACTCTGCAAGGATATGGATGAGGCTATCCATCTAACTAACCGGTTTGCGCCAGAACATCTTGAACTTGCTGTAGCAGATCCCGAGAAATTATTGACCGGCATCCGTCACGCGGGCGCAATCTTTATGGGATGTTACACGGCAGAAGTGCTTGGTGACTATTGTGCCGGTCCCAATCATGTGTTGCCTACATCACGTTCGGCCCGTTTTTCATCGCCACTTGGTGTGTATGATTTTCAGAAGCGTTCATCAGTCATCAGGTGCACCAGGAATTCAGTGCAAGAGTTGGCCAATGTGGCATCTACACTTGCGCATGGTGAAGGGCTGACCGCACATGCCCGATCAGCAGAATATCGCCTCATGCAGTAACCATTATTCTCACGCTCATTTCTGGTCCAGATTTTTAATAACCGGCATGATATTGAGGAAGTATTTTGAAATCCGTTAAACACTGGATCAATCCTGCGATCTTGTCCATGCAGGCCTATCATGTTCCATCGTCGGCTGGGCTACTGAAACTGGATGCGATGGAAAACCCTTATGTCTGGCCTGAAGAACTCAGGCAAAAATGGCTGCAAGTGTTAAAAGAAGTACCAATCAATCGTTATCCGGATGCGGACGCCGCGGCTCTCAAGGAAAGATTACGCACAGTCCTGGCAATACCGGATTATGTATCCATCATGCTGGGTAACGGTTCGGATGAATTGATACAGATCATCGCTCTGGCCCTGGCCCGATCTGACCGTACATACCTGGCACCGGAACCCGGTTTTGTCATGTATCGTTTGATCAGCCAGACTGTGAACACCGGTTTTTGCGGTGTGCAACTAAATCCTGATGATTTTTCCATGGAACGGACAGCCATGTTATCAGCAATAGAGGAACGGCAACCGGCATTGATCTTTATTGCTTATCCCAATAATCCCACCGGTAATTTGTTTGACAGGGAGATCGTGCTTGATGTGATAAAACATGCGCCCGGTCTTGTGGTTATTGATGAGGCCTATCATGCCTTTGCCGGGGCAAGTTTTATGGAATATCTGGACGATTTCGACAATCTGCTGGTTATGCGAACACTGTCCAAGTCCGGTCTTGCCGGTCTGAGGTTGGGTTATTTGCTGGGCAAGAGTGCCTGGCTGGATGAACTGGAAAAAATTCGCCTGCCCTATAATATCAATTCACTTTCACAGAAATCAGCCGAATTCATTTTATCTCACTATGAGGTATTGGCTGATCAAGCTGCAAGTATTTGCCGAAATCGTAAAGAATTGTATCGGCAACTCTCGGAAACTGACGGTATCAAGGCATGGCCAAGTGCTGCTAATTTCATTTTATTTCGCACACTTGGACTGGATGCAAACCGGATCTTTACAGGACTGAAGGCCCGGGGTGTATTGATCAAAAACCTGCATGGGAGTCATTCATTATTGCAAAATTGTTTACGGGTAACTGTAAGTACTGAAAAAGAAAATACCGTTTTTATCGATATACTGCGGCAGATCATACAAAGCTATCACTGACCATAGATGGGACGGGTTGCTACTTGCGCCTGCACGCTAATCTGTTCCCATCCGCGCCGGATCAGGATATCCAGTTGTGTCCCTGGTTTGAGGTTTGAGATCAATTCTATGGCCTGCTGTGGATTACTGACGGGCTGATCGGCCAGTTTGAGGATGATATCTCCAGGCACCATTCCCGCCAGATCTGCAGGTCCACCCTTTAAGACTCCGGCAACCAGCACACCACCATTCTCCAGAGCGGTTTCCCTGATAATATCCGGAGGGAGTATTTGTGCCTCTATGCCGAGCCAGCCGCGCACGACATAACCATGTTCAATAATTTGCTGCATGACATTAAGCGCAAGATTGACAGGTGTGGCCAGCCCTATTCCCTGCGAACCACCTGTAGTGGAATAAATAGCGGTATTAATCCCAACCAACTCTCCGGTGGCAGTGATCAAAGCACCACCGGAATTACCCGGATTGATATCGGCATCGGTCTGGATGAAATCTTCAAAGGTAGTGATGCCCATGCGTTTGCGCCCTTTGGCGCTGACGATTCCCTGGGTAACTGTCTGTCCGAAATCATAAGGATAGCCAATTGCGAGTACGACATCCCCCACATTCAACCTGTTTGAGTCACCTGCATTGATGACAGGAAGTTTATCGAGGTTGATCCTGAGGACTGCAAGATCGGTGTCAGTATCAATACCTATGATCTCAGCTTCAACCTGGCGCCCATCATTCAGGGTCACTTGAGTTTCATCCTTGCCCTGTATCACATGGGCACTGGTCAGGATATAGCCCTGCGGGTTCATGATTACACCTGAACCCAGGTTACTGTCACGTCGACTGTTTGGTGTGGGTTGAATGTCGCCAAAAAAGCGTTGAAACAGGGGATCCTGAAACAGTGGATTGACCTGTTGCTGGAATACACGACTGGCGTAAACATTGACTACTGCCGGGGCAGCCACATTAACGGCATCGCTGTAAGTGCGGACAAATCCCTGGTCTGACCTTTCAGTACCCTGGTTTACCAGTTCTGGCCAAACCAGCAGTATGACAGCGGCGGCAATCAGGCCAACAGTAATGTATTTAAAAACAAATCTGATAGAATTGTGCATGCGTAATTGTGAATATAATTTTCAAGGTGTTGGTAAATACGCTACGATAACAGAGATAGCATGCAGGGGAAATGGCTAGACATGCCATGTTATAATACAACTGCATCAGGTAATTATCGGTTTATTAATGGGGAAATTAAGACATGCATGACGGGGAAATCGATAAACAACGGCGCCGATTTTTGACTACCGTCGCTACGGTTGTTGGTGGTGCAGGTGTTGCTGCAAGCACTGTCCCGCTGATATCATACATGCTCCCCAGTGCCACGGCTAGGGCTCTCGGTGCCCCTATTGAAATTGATATCAGCGATATAAAACCCGGCGAATTGAAAATTGAGAAATGGCAAGGTAAACCAATCTGGATACTGAGGCGAACCAAACAGGAATTGGATGATTTACCTTCTCTGGATTCCTTATTGCGCGATCCGGATTCTTCTGTGCAACAACAACCCCCTTATGCAAAAAATGAATATCGTTCTATCAAACCAGAGTATCTTGTCTTGATTGGCCTCTGTACGCATCTTGGTTGTTCTCCAAAGTACCTTCCTGATGGTCAGGATATCCTTGGTCCTGACTGGAAAGGCGGATTTTTCTGTCCCTGTCACGGGTCAGAGTTTGATCTTGCCGGCCGTGTTTATAAAGGGGTGCCTGCTCCCACTAACATGGTAGTGCCACCATACAAGTTTTTGAGCGATACACGCATACTCGTTGGTGCTGATACAGGAACTGCTTGATGAGCAAGGTAATGAAAGCTTTAAATAGACTGTTAGAATGGGTTGATGCCCGATTCCCGCTTACAAAGCTGTGGAATGAGCACTTGGCCAAGTATTATGCACCAAAGAATTTTAATTTCTGGTATTTTTTCGGTTCGCTCGCATTGTTTGTGCTGGTTATCCAGATAATAACGGGCATCTGGTTAACAATGGATTACAAACCTTCTGCAGAACATGCTTTTGCTACGGTGGAATACATCATGCGTGATGTGGAATGGGGCTGGTGGATGCGTTATGTGCATTCGACAGGTTCTTCTGCGTTTTTTATAGTTGTCTATCTGCATATGTTCCGTGCCTTGCTTTATGGATCATACAAGCAACCGAGAGAATTACTTTGGCTCACCGGCATGTTTATTTATCTCGCGCTGATGGCTGAAGCGTTTTTTGGTTATTTATTGCCATGGGGGCAAATGTCCTACTGGGCTGCACAGGTCATAACTTCGTTATTTGGTGCAATACCTGCTGTTGGTGATGATCTGGAATTATGGATACGAGGAGATTTTGTTGTTTCAGATGTAACCCTGAACCGGTATTTTTCATTCCATGTTATCGCTGTACCATTGGTATTGCTCGGACTTGTTTTTGTCCATATCATTGCCTTGCATGAGGTGGGATCAAACAATCCGGATGGTATAGAGATAAAAAAGAACAAGGATGCTAATGGTATACCGCTGGATGGAATCCCTTTTCATCCGTATTACACGGTTAAGGACATATATGGTATTACAATATTTCTGATACTGTTTTCAATTGTTGTTTTCTATTATCCGGATATGAATGGATTTTTTCTGGAACATGCCAATTTTGTTCCTGCTGATCCACTAAATACACCTGAACACATTGTCCCTGCCTGGTATTTTACGCCCTATTACGCAATTCTGCGCGCTATACCCGATAAATTGGGCGGTTTGATTGCCATGGGCTTTGCAGTGATGTTCTTCTTTTTCCTGCCATGGCTTGATCGCAGTCCGGTAAAATCAATTCGCTATCGCGGCTGGAATTACCGTATCGCACTGATTGTCTTTGTTATCAGTTTCCTGGTGCTCGGTTATCTGGGTATGCAGGTTACTACTCCGGTAAAAACTATTCTGGCCAGGGTGTTTACCATTATTTATTTTATGTTCTTTTTACTGATGCCATTGTATACCAGCACCGATAATGACAAGCCGGTACCGGACCGGGTGAGATATCCATGAAATTGCATATCTTCATAGGCTGTATTTTCATGCTGTTTGCAACAGCATCTTTCGCTGCCGGTAGTACACTTGCCGGTTATCACATGAAAGTTGATACGTCGGATATTAAATCATTGCAGAGGGGCGCACGTATCTTTGTGAATTATTGTATGGGCTGTCATTCAGCAGCGTATATGCGCTATAACCGGCTGGGCAAGGATCTCGGTATCACAGAGGAAGTATTGAAAAGCAATTTCATGTTCGGTACAGACAAGCCGGGCGATACCATGAACATAGCCATGAGAAAATCTGATGCCCTGGGTTTTTTTGGTATTGCGCCGCCCGACCTTTCTGTCATAGCCCGCTCCCGGGGCGTGGACTGGT
Source organism: Gammaproteobacteria bacterium RIFCSPLOWO2_12_47_11 (assembly GCA_001801885.1). Taxonomy (GTDB): domain Bacteria; phylum Pseudomonadota; class Gammaproteobacteria; order Eutrophobiales; family Eutrophobiaceae; genus 2-02-FULL-47-50. The sequence continues at coordinate 6,002 of MGYU01000043.1, read as the reverse complement.
TGTATGGTTATTTCATGACTTTCTATTCTGATCCAGCAAAACCGTTCGGGGTGAATAATCTGCAATTCAAGGATGTGGCTATGCCGCATGTACTATGGGAATTGCAGGGTACACATAAACCGGTTTACAAAACTGTGACGCATAAGGATGGCACTGAAGTGGAAGTTATCGATGGCCTGGAGCAGGTGTCACCGGGCAAGCTCACTCCGGAGGAATACAAGGCAACCATACACGACCTCATCAATTTTCTTGTTTACCTGTCTGAACCGGCAAAATTACAACGCCAGAAAATCGGTATATGGGTCATAATATACTTATTGTCATTTCTGGTTTTGGCATATTTGCTCAAAAATGAATACTGGAAAGACATTAACTGACATTCCAGAAAGCAATTATTATTATTCCTGAATTTCTTGTAATTACTGGAGGGACACTATGGCGAGTATAGCCAACCGACGATCTGTTATGGTGCTTTATTCGGATCCTGTAACACCGATCAGCCATGCTGTACGGATCGTGCTTGCCGAGAAGGATATAAATGTCGAGGTCAATATCATTGAAGATAATAATCGCCCGGAAGAACTGGCAGAACTGAATCCTTATAATTCTTTATTAACATTAATTGATCGTGAACTGGTTTTATACGAAGCACAGATTATCATGGAATATCTGGATGAGCGTTTCCCGCATCCACCGTTAATGCCGGTTGATCCTGTTGCAAGATCTATTAACCGTCAGTTACGTTATCGAGTCAAGCGGGATTTATACGAGCTGATAGATGACCTTGAAGGAGACAATGAGATTGCAGCAGTGAATGCAAGGAAAAGCCTGCGTGACAATCTTACTGCCATAACACCGGTCTTTGATCAAAAACCCTTCTTTATGTCCGATGACTATTCACTGATTGATTGTTGTATGGCGCCTTTACTCTGGCGTATTAATACCTATGGTATTAAATTACCATCATCCGCAAAATCACTTATCCAGTATGGTGAACGCCTGTTTGCAAGAGATGCCTTTAAGGAAAGCCTGTCAGACAAGGAAAAGGCGATGAATATCTGATCCTGTCAATATTTATTAATCAATCATACAAATTATTAAACATAGATTATGACACCCAACCGTCCATATCTGTTACGGGCATTGTATGAATGGATACTGGATAATGCCATGACACCACAACTCCTGGTGGATACATCAGTGGCAGGCATTGTAGTGCCGGTGAATTATATCGAGAAAGGCAGGATGATATTGAATATTCAACCGGATGCTGTACGTGATCTGGTTCTTGGAAATGAGCAGATAACATTCAGCGCGCGCTTTGGTGGCAAGTCTTTCCAGTTAATTGTACCCTTGAATTCCGTGCTTGCCGTTTATGCCCGGGAAAACGGCAAGGGGCTGATCTTTGAAGCTGAAGAGAAGAATACTAGTATTCTTCCAGAAAAACCCAATGAAAAAACTGGTAAGCTTTTGAAACCACATCTCAAAGTTATAAAGTAGTTACTGCATTACTCAACATACTGAAACAGTTTAACTACTTTCTGTACACCGCCCACCCGCCGGGCGGCTTCGGTTACCCGATCAGACTCATCTTTTGTTAATAAACCCATTAAATAGACCACACCTTTTTCGGTGACAACCTTGACCCGCGTGGCATCAAAATTTTCCAGACCGAACAACTTTGTCTTGACCTTGGAGGTTATCAACGTGTCACTGCTGCGGCTGGTCAAGGTAGTGGGTGAACCTATCGTTAATTCATTATAAACATGAGTAACCTTGGGTATATCTCGTACGATGTTGATTATACGATCTCTGGCCGCATCGTTGGGCGCTTCCCCTGAGACCAGTACAACCAGATTGTAACTGGTCACATTAACATGGGCACTTTCATTAATTTCCTGGTCATCTCTTAATGCCTGGCCTGCCTTGAGTTCTATAGTCTGGTCCTCAATAATCGTGCCTGTTGTGCGCCGGTCATGTGCTACAGCGGCGCCGGTTGCTGCACCACCGAGCGCAACAGCCGCACATCCGTTTAATGTGCATATGGCAAGCAAGACCAGAAATGACTTGCTGGTTTGATTAAATATGTTCACTGAGCCTCCTGACCAAGTAATTGCCGGTCTATCAAATCGCATAATGAATGAATGATCATCAAGTGTACTTCCTGGATTCTCGCGGTGGACCAGCTTGGCACCCGAATCTCCACATCCTCATCCTGCATCAGGTAAGCGACCTGTCCGCCTTCGCGCCCGGTCAAGGCTACAACTCTCATTCCGCGATCATGGGCAGCATCAATGGCATGAATAATATTGTGTGATTCGCCACTGGTACTGAAAGCCAGCAGGATATCACCGGGCTGGCCGAGTGCACGTATCTGTTTAGAGAAAATATCTGCATATTGATAATCGTTGGCTATCGATGTCAGCGTAGAGGAATCTGTCGTTAGTGCAATTGCCGGAAGGCCTGGCCGTTCCATTTCAAAACGATTTAACATCTCGGATGAAAAATGCTGTGCGTCAGCAGCTGACCCGCCATTGCCGCAGCTTAATATCTTGTGTTCCTGCAGCATGCAATTCGCCATGGTTGCAGCAGCCTTTACAATCAGTGGCGCCAGCATCTCAACAGACTCTGTTTTCAGCTTGATGCTTTCGCTGAAATTTTCTTTGACGCGTTGTAATGGATCCATACAGGCTTTTTAAATTACAGTTTTAAATTGAGTTTATTATGCCTGAAAAGCATTTTTAATCCATCCGATCCCGGGTTTATCGATACTGCCTGAAACGGTCATGACATCAAAACGGCATATATTCCGGGATGTCCAGCGGTGGTTTTGCAAATATCTTTGACTGGTTTTGATGATACGCTCACATTTCCTGTGGTCAATGGATTCAATCGCCCCTGCATAGTTATTGTTCGACCGGTATCTGACTTCGATAAACACAATAACATTATTGTCCAGCATGATTAAATCGATCTCACCCCCTGGTCCAAGATAATTATGCTCCAGCAATTCGAGACCATTATTTTTCAGATAGTCAAGCGCTAAAAATTCTGCCCACTGCCCTCGTTCATAACTGTTTCCGGGAGTGTTACTCATAGTTTATGGAGTCAGTCCTGCATCGAGTAAATGCGGGGCGCCGTTCAGAAATTTTGCCCAGACAGATTGCCGTTTAACCTGGCCTTGTTCAGTAAGCTTTAAAATACCTGATTCACCCTGAAAACTTTCAGACTGTGTATAAAGCCTGCCCAGTTCAGGGAGAATCCGGTATGCATCAATCCCGAAGGCATAAAGTCGCCGGTAAGGTGATTCGCTTTGTCCCCAGGTTTTATTCAGGGTTTGCTGCAGCGGAGAATATTCACGTTCAGGATCAATCACCCATGGCATGTCAGAGAAAATAACATTATTGATATCGCTATTGGCTTCAGGATCATATTTCCCGGTATATATACTGGATATCGAATAGGTTGGGAAACTGTCTGCTCTGAAATAGCGTAATTGTGGCACCAGTTGTTGTGCCATGGCGGATGAGGAGGCCAGAAAAATAACGTCCGCATCGCGTCTGTAGCGGGGTTCAAACTCGATATTTCGCCTGAGTGCAGCTGTAAGTTGTTTTGCACGTTGTTCACTATTGTCGATATTGAGTAACTGTTTTACCGGTTTTGAATAGTCCTGAACATTCATGGGGATTCTGACATGTTCAATTACCCTGCCGCCCAGCGCTGTCCAGCGTGAACTGAAGGCATTAAAAATGCGGTCTCCCCAATTTGAATCTGGCGTGATAATCAGGGCATTCGCATGGCCATCAAACCATGCACGTTCTGCCGCAACACGGGCCTCATCTTCAGGCAACAGGCCAAACTGGAACAGCTGTGATGACAGATGATTTCCAGGGCCGGCAGGCGCTGTACTAACCGGATTATCAATCTGATTCAATGCCAGTGTCCTGACCAGAATCCTGCCTGAAAAGATCAGCGTCGCCACGGCCTCTTTTTCCAATGGTCCAACCACAAAATCCGCACCATCATTCACTGCAGTCTGGTAAACATCAATAATATTCTGATTATCTGCGTTGTAGATTTTGATTACGGGTCTGGTTGCAGATGATTCGTACCACGCAGCAAGAAATCCATCGCGGATTGCATTTGATGCTTCTTTGTACTGTGCATTGAAAGGAAGTAATAAAGCAATCTTCCCGGGTTGTTTATTTGCCTGATCAACCACAGCATAGATTCCATTTATAATATCGATAGCGGCAGGATGGTCCGGATAACGTTGTTTCCAGGATTGAATTGCAATTTCCAGCTCATGAGGTTTATAAATATGGGTTTTGGAAATAATGGCCAGTTCCAGCCAACTGTCCTGGGTCGGTTTCCCGGTCGAAGCACCAAGCTCCTGTGCCAGTGCATTTGCATCAGACTGTGATAATAATCGCCAGATGGTTTGTTGGTTTTCTGCCAGTTCCTGTACTGTAAGCAGATAATTATTGAGTTCAATTCTGGTGCGGGCAGCAGGTATGAGCTGGCCGTCCATTTCCAGGGCTGTGGCCTTGGCCTGATAATACGCTGCGAGAAGAGGGTGGGGGCTGTCAGCCGGAATGGCGACATTCAGCTTGTTTAATGCGGTTAATGCATCGTTATTGAGGATGGCGATGCCGGCAAGCAAGATGTTCAGTTCAATATTTTGCAGTGCTGTCAGTTTGTCCTGTTGCAAAATACCCAAAGTGGATTCTGCAAGCCCGGGATTTTTACCTTTTATATAAGCATCAGCGGCATTAAGTATAAATGGTACTGCATTGCGCTTGTTCTGTTCCGCCAGCCGGATGTATTCTTCAGCTGCAGCTATAAAATTCCCTGCGGACAAGAGATCCCTAGCCTGTTGTTCCTGATGAACCTGCGTTTCAGGGGCTTGTTGCCTGACAGGGGGGCCACAACTGGCAAACACGAACAGACAACAAAGGATCATCAGGAGGCGCATTGGTATTCCGTATAACATGGTCATGTAGTGTGACTACAGTAACGAAGCGAGGTTTCATGTGTCAATGATTTCAGCCGGATTATATGTGGTGGCAACACCTATCGGTAATCTGGAGGATATAAGTGCGCGCGCTGTCAGAACCCTGAACGAGGTTGACCTGATCCTTGCAGAAGACAGCCGCCATAGCGGGAAATTATTGCAGCATTTAGGTGTACACACGCCAGTGCAGGCATATCATGACCATAATGAGCTTAAAGTTGTGGATTTTTTCCTTGAACGGTTACGGGCCAATCAATCCATAGCATTAATATCGGATGCCGGGACGCCTTTGATCAATGATCCGGGATATCACCTGGTGATTGCAGCGCATAAACACGGAATCAGGGTTATTCCGGTGCCGGGACCTTCTGCTGTCATCAGTGCCTTGTCAGTCTCAGGACTGCCGACAGACCGGTTTGTTTACGAAGGTTTTCTACCGAATAAACAGGCCGCCAGGCGGAAACAACTGGCGGCACTGGCAGGTGAACAACGGACACTGGTATTTTATGAAGTACCACACCGTATTTGTGCTTGTATCGGGGATATGGTGGATTACTTTGGTCCTGATCGAATTGCCACCCTGGCCAAGGAGATCACCAAGCACTTCGAGACCATACGCAATGACACATTGGCAGGCATTCTGGACTGGTTGCAGGAAGATCCGTTGCATCAGAAAGGGGAGTTTGTACTGATGGTGCATGGTGCCGCAGTAGATACAGGTGATGAGCTTGAGTCAGTCAGGGTACTGAAAATCCTGCTGCATTCATTACCTGTAAAAGAAGCCGTAGCCGCCGCTGCAAAGATCATGGATGGCAAAAAAAACCGTTTGTATCGACTGGCAGTTGCAATCAAAGATAAAGGATAGTTGATAAGCATCAACCGGCTTGCAACTTTATAGAGGATGGCAGACACTTAGCAGGAGGGGTCGACCGGGCAATCGCTATCCAGCATTGGATAGAGGAAAGTCCGGGCTCCACAGGGCAGGGTG